>JANQMQ010000329.1 GCA_028279995.1 Candidatus Phaeomarinibacter sp.
TCTGACCATTCGAAGGATCGGCCGTCTGTCCTGTAAGCGCGCACAGTCCGGGTAGATGCATCTCCCACCAAGGTTACCGGGACAACGCCCGCAACATCATTGATGACCGCGCCACCTTCGAACGCAGACAGGCGCCAGGCCTTTTCCGTCGCAGAGCCGCGCAGGGCAAACACGTAATCCTTGGGCTGCAAGGTTGCGGTATCAATTGGTGCGGGGAAGATCAGATCAGGACTGTTAAAGTAGTCCGCGTAAGGGGCGCCTGGTGTGTAGTCGCGGCTGTAGCCGGTATTGAGCGAAAGAACCTTTGTGGTCGGGTTGCGCACAAGCCAGTCACTCCATGTCGTAATTGTTACAGGGCGTGCGTTGAGCTCAATGCCTGACCCTGCAAGCTCTCCAATGACGGGACGACCGGTAAACTGGTTCCAAAGGCTCTCTGTCCCATGGTCATACATGAGCTTGTTGGAGCGGTAGAGCAGGCCGGATGAGCCAAACGTCAAAGGTTCTGCGCGGCCTTCAATCTGCGTTTCGAACAGGATGCCGGATCCACACAAGGTGCAATAGGCAAGGCTGACCGAGACGCCGCCAATGATGTCGTTGAACATCTCGTGCCAGTCGAGAATGCGCAGCGGGTACGCCCGCACGTCACCGTTTATTTCAACACCGAAGACCAACTCATCATCAGTCAGATAACTGGCGTCTGCCGGATCGATCAGTTCGGGGTTGGTCAGTGCAGGAATACCGTCCTTCAAGACACCACCCCAGACGGCCTCCCAGAGTGGCACTTCGTGGGCAACCCCAGGATAGATGAACCCGTAAAAATTCGGGTCGATCTGCGCCAGCAGCAGGGCACGGGCTTCATCAAAACCTTCGAATGGTTTCAGGTCTTCCTGTTGTTGCAGCCAGGTCATCCAGTCAAACCAGCTATCACCATGGTCAGCGCCGGTGATGCTGCTCAGGGCAATGCCAAGGGCAGGGCGCAGGTTACGGTGAAAGCGCATGGCCTGTACGAGAGCAAATGCGCCGTCTGGTTTCTTACGCTTGATAAAGTAGTCAATAGCATCAGTCACAGTCCGCGGGTTGTCGGCGACGAGATCAATGGCTCGTGTAACCGGCTCAGATCGGTCACCTGAGACATCCTGTGCCGCAGCCGCGGTTGCGGCGAGCCATACCCCCACCAGGGCTCCCCCAAGAATCTGGAGTGTTGCTTTAACTGACTTGGACATGAAAACGGCACCGTTGAAATCTGGATCATCCAGGTCAACGGTGCCGCGTTTTGTTTCCGACTGCACGTCAAGCCGTCACACAATGGTGTGAGGCGTTTGTGTGCTCGCTAGTTCCAGACAGGTGGACGCTTGTCTTTCCAAGGGTGGGCTTCTTCCAACTGGCCGGCCAGACGATAGAGCGTCGCCTCGTCGCCATAGCGTCCCGTGAACATCATGCCCAGAGGCAAACCATCCTTCGACCAGTGCAGGGGCAGGGAGATAGACGGCTGACCGGTGAAGTTGAACGGCGGTGTGAACGGGAAGACTTTTGCCTGCCGTTTGTTCACTTCCTTCGGCTCCAGATTGACCGGATCGATGAACCCGATTTCAGGCGGCGGTGTACCCATCACAGGGCAGAGATAGACATCAAAGGGCGCTAGATTGTGCAGGATCTGTCGCGACAGACGCCGCAGCGTCCGCCAGCCCCAGAAGGCTTGCGCGCCGGAGATGCGCTCGCTGGCCTTGAGTATCTGCCAGGTCAGCGGTTCCAGTTCTTCCGGCTCCGGCTGACGACACAGCATCTCCGACCGCTCCATCATGCCGGCAGCAAAATTGGAGGCCGAGACGGCACCCTGGGCGCGATAAAGCGTGCGGTAGTCGACGCCGAGCCCTTGCTCGACCACCTCGTGGCCAAGCTCTTTCAGCAAAGTGACTGTCTTCTCGAAGGCCGCTGCATTCTCTTCATGGATCGGACCGTCACTTGGCTTCTCCATGGATACCGCGATCTTAAGCTTGCCCGGTGCACGGCTGACTTCTTCAAGAAACGGCCGCTCATATGGCAGGGGCGGATAGGGGCTATCCGGCTCCGGAGCGCAGGTTGCGTCCAGCATCGCCGCACTGTCGCGGACGGTCCGGGTCACAACGTGATCCACCGAGAACCCCATGGCCCGTTCACCGTCTTCGCCGGAGTCCGGATTGCGGGCGCGGGTCGTTTTCATGCCGACAAGGCCGCAGCAGGCGGCCGGAATGCGGATCGATCCCAACCCATCAGACGCATGCGCCATAGGCACGATACCAGCGCCAACAGCAGACGCGGCACCGCCCGATGACCCGCCTGCGATATGATTGGTGTTCCACGGATTGCGACATGGTCCCAGGCGCGCGGATTCACTCGTGCCGGTAATCCCGTATTCCGGTGTGTTGGTCTTGCCGACAAAGACAAGACCGGCCTGGCGATAGCGCTTGGCGAGAATGCTGTCCTCAGTAGGGACATAGTCACGCAGATAGTGCGAGCCGGAGGTGGCCGGCCAGTTCGCGACCTTCACGCCAAGGTCCTTGATGAGAAAGGGCACGCCCTTGAACGGACCATCCGGCAGATCGCCTTTGGCCCACTCCCTCGCATCGTCATACCCTTTGTAGACGACAGCATTCAGCGCCGGGTTGTGACGCTCGATCCGCTCGATAGCCGCGTCAACAAGCTCCAGCGGTGTGACCTCCTTCTTGGCCACAAGCTCTGCCAAGCCAACACCGTCATAGTCTGCATACGCATCAATGGTCATAATTGAGCTTCCTAGTTCCAGATTGGCGGATGGCGGTCGATCCAAGGCTGTGCTTCTTCAAGCTGCGAGGCAAGACGGATCAAGGTTGCTTCGTCACCTGTGCGGCCAGCAAAATGCACGCCGACGGGAAGGCCGTCAGACGTCCAGTGCAGGGGCAATGAGATTGCCGGCTGGCCTGTCGCGTTCTCGATAGGGGTGAAAGCCACATAGTTGAGGACCGGTTCGAAGGCCTTCTCCGGGTCGCCTTCATTGATGTCGATGGTGCCAACACGAAGGGGTGGCTCGCCCAGTGTTGGTGTCAACCACAGATCATATTCATCGTGCCATTGAGCGACGCCGCGTGTCATGACCTGCAGCATCGCCACGGCGTTCAGATAGTCCGCGCCGGATATCTGCTTGCCGGCTTCCCAGAGGCCAACCGTCAGCGGCTCGAGATCACCCTGATTGGGTGTCTTGCCAAAGAGCATATTCTGGACTTCGATTTGCTGCGCTACACCAGACGCCCAGATCGCCATGAACGCTTCCTGCATCATGTCGTTGTCGATGGCAGGCGAAGCTTCCTCGACATGGTGGCCGAGGCTTTCCAACAGTTTGGCCGTTTTCTGCACGGCCTTGGCGCATTCGTCATGCACCGGCACGCCGCCCATGGTCTTGGTGGTGAAACCGATCCTCAGATTGCCTGGAGCAGTGCCCACATCATCTGACCAGATACCATCATGATGGGGGGCGAAATACGGGTCGCCCGGCTCGGGTCCGGCGGCGATGTCAAGCGCAACTGCGGTGTCGCGGACAGTGCGGCTGACGACCAGATCAGTCGTCAGGCCGGACATGGCATCACCTA
>JANQMQ010000340.1 GCA_028279995.1 Candidatus Phaeomarinibacter sp.
GGAAGCAGAGCGCGCACGGCCCGAAGCCACGACTGCCGAAGAGGAAGCCCGCGCGCCGCTGGGTGCGGCACAGCAGCGCCTCGGCAAACTCGAAGCCGAAGCGTCTGCCCTTGCCGACCTGCTGCGCGTTGCGGACGGTGACCTCTGGCCGCCGTTGATTGACAGTGTGTCGGTGCGTCCCGGCTTCGAAGCTGCACTCGGCGCTGCGCTTGGTGAAGACATCGAGCAGCCCGCAGATGAAGCGGCACCTGTCCACTGGCATACGCTGCCTGCGATCACGCAGCCACATGCACTACCGGAAGGCGCCGAACCACTCTCAACCTATGTAGATGGCCCGGCTGCGCTGCAGCGGCGGCTGTCTCATGTGGGTCTGGTGGACCAGGCTCTTGGCCGTCGGCTGCAGGCACAGCTGGCACCGGGCCAGCGGCTTGTCTCCAAGGAAGGCGACATGTGGCGCTGGGACGGTTACACGGCGGCTGCCGACGCGCCAACGGCTGCAGCCCAGCGTCTTGCCCAGCGCAACCGTCTGGCTGACCTGGATTCAGAACTCGAGGCAGCCCGCGCCGAAACCAAGCGGCTTTCCGAAGCGCACGAAACAGCCAAGCTGGCGGTCGCGGCAGCGGCCACACAGGAAAGCGCAGTGCGCACCGAGTGGAAGGCAGCCCAGGGCGCTTTGACGGCCGCACAGGATGCCCTTGCTGCTGCCGAGAAAGCAGCTTCTGCCCAGATCACCCGCTTGGCGGCTGTCGATGACGGGCTGGCCCGCACAGCGGCTGACATTGAAGAAACGCGGACCGCACTTGATGCGGTGAACGCGGAAGCGGCCGACCTACCTGCGGAAGATGAAAAGCGGACAGCCTTTGAAGCGCTGCGCGCCGAGGTGCAGACGCTGCGGCAGGAAACAAGCCTTGCGCGCGCGGCATTCGACGGCCTGGCCCGCGAGGCACAGGCCCGCAAGCAGCGCCTTGGTGCCATTGAGCATGAACGAACCCGCTGGCAGAGCCGCCTTGAAACCGCCAATGCGCAGATCAAGACGCTGGAAGAGCGCCAGACCTCAACCAAGGCGGAGCGCGTTGAGCTGGAGCAGGTGCCGGCACAGGTTGAAGAAAAAGCCAAGGCGCTGATGGATCGTCTGTCCGAGTCGGAAAAGACCCGGCAGGCAGCGGCGGATGCACTGGCCGTCGCGGAAAAGGAACTGGCCGACGCGGACAGAGCCAACAAGAATGCGACCAACACGCTGAGCGAAGCGCGCGAAACCCGCGCCCGCATTGACGCGATGCTTGAAGGCGCGCGGAACCAGGTGGCGGAAGCGGCCCGGCTCATTCACGACGCGTTTGAATGCGAGCCCGGTCAAGTACTGGCAGCCGGTGAGATCAAGGATGATGAGACGCTGCCGCCGCTTGAAGACGTGGAGCGCAAGCTGGAGCGCTACAAGCGTGAGCGGGAAAACATGGGCGCGGTAAACCTGCGTGCCGAGGAAGAATCCCGTGAGGCGCAGGAACAGCTCGACACCATGATGACCGAGCGTGGCGACCTTGAGCAGGCCATTGCCAAGCTGCGCCAGGGGATCGGCAGCCTCAACAAGGAAGGCCGTCAGCGCCTGCTGGATGCGTTCGGCACGGTGAATGAAAACTTCACCCGGCTGTTCACCCGCCTGTTTGGCGGTGGCACGGCGCATCTGGAGCTCGTTGAATCAGATGATCCTCTGGAAGCCGGTCTGGAAATTTTCGCGCGGCCTCCGGGTAAACGCCTCACCACACTGTCGCTGCTGTCAGGTGGTGAGCAGGCGCTGACCGCGATGTCGCTGATCTTCGCGGTGTTCCTGACGAACCCGTCTCCAATCTGCGTGCTGGACGAAGTGGACGCACCGCTCGACGACGCCAATGTGGAGCGCTTCTGCAAGTTGCTGAATGACATGCGCGGCGAGACCGACACCCGCTTCCTGGTCATCACTCACCACCCCTACACCATGTCACATATGGACCGTCTGTTCGGCGTCACCATGGCGGAACCTGGGGTGAGCCAGCTAGTGTCCGTTGATCTGGCGGGTGCGGAAGCCATTCGCGACGCGGGCTGATTCCGATACGCCATTTTGGGACTGGACGACTCCTCTCAAAGCCTGCCACGCTCGTTAAACGAGGGAGGGAAAAATGGCCAAAGAGAAGAAATCCGACGACGTGTATGTCGACCTGCCCAAGGGGCTGGCGCGTGACCAGATCATGGCGGCAGTCGAGCGCGCGGCCGAGGCAGCGGGCATGTACATTTCCCACATTGGCAGCTACTCGCGAAAGAAATATCCAGGCTCGGTGCACTGGCACTTCAAGCGTGATGCCAAGGAGCGTGGACTGATCGACGCGACCTATTGGGACGTAAAAGAACTGCTATGGCTGATGATCCGCCACAGTGAGCCGGAGTGGGTACACAAGAACGCCCCCAAGCTGAAACGCGCGCTGAACAGGGAATTCGCAGCCCTGGCCGGCTAGACCCAAACAAGAGACGTCACCATGCCATCCATTGAAATGATGAAGGCCATCAAGAGCCCGGCCCAGCGCGTGTTTGAGACAGTCGCGCATCTTGGAGAATTCGCTCAGGCGATCCCGACTATCACCAATGCTGAATGCCTTACTGACCACGAGACCGGTGCCGGAAGTCAGTGGCGCATCTACCGTGACATCGGCGGCAAGGAGCGTTCGACTGTTTTTGAAGTACTGGAATACGAGCCCGCTGAATGGGTGCGCATCGTCTCGGAGGCCGGGGGCGCGACATGGGATGCCGGCTTTGAGGTCACTGCCAAGGGCAAAGGCAAGAGCGGCAGTTCGGAATTGATCTGGACGCTCGAGGCAACGCCCAACACGCTCAAGGCCAGGCTTGGCCTGCCGCTGCTCATTGGCACCATTGAAACCGCCCTGGCGCCAGACCTGGACGCGGTCAAACGCTACTGCGAGACCTGACCACAACATCAGGAGGTATGATTGCCAACGGTTCAGTTCACGCGGGACATCGCCGCAAGTGCACAGACTGTCTTCGATACCGTGGCCAACCCACAGGCATTCGCGGACGCCATTCCCAATGTAGAGCGGGTCGAGTTCCTCAGCGACGCGACATCCGGTACCGGCACCCGCTTTTGGGAGGTCCGGACAGTGAAGGGCAAGCCCGTTTCAACGGCGCTGGAAGTGACCGACTTTGATCCGGGCAAGCTGGTGCGGATCGTGTCAGATGCGGGAGGCACTATCTGGGACTCGGTGTTCGAAGTCTCTGACAGCCCCTCCGGCTGCACCTTGACCCTCACCATGGACGCCCGGCCGCACAATATTGCCGCCCGTCTGCTCACGCCGCTGATCATGGGCATGGTGAAACGCAACCTGTCTGCCGATATGGACCACCTGAAATCACATTGTGAATCAACCCGCTGACAGACTCACAGGCAGGCAAACCCTCTCCCGTTGTTGCATCGCGAAAGAATTGCCCTGAAAAGCCGCCTGCGACTCTTTGGCAACCTCGTTTTTTATCAATAATTTCAATGAGTTACACAAGACCCACCCTTGCTTGACAGGGGTTGAGGGCGAAACTATGGTGCCCGCGACTTCAAGCCCGATTGCGGCGCGTTTTGCCGTGTGTGGCGGGAAATCCCTTTGCTCATTCGAGTGGTTTCGGGGTGCCTTTGGCTCCTCACAACGGTCAAGGCAGGTCATCAAGGCAATTTTCCGAAGGAAATGAGCGGCTTAGGCATAAGGCCAGGGCAGCTACATACCTTGCGGGGAATTGGAACGGCAGCGTGAAGCGATCAGGTTTGACCGTGGCACGCGCGGCCCTTGCAGGACAGGCAGACCGATGACCGACCCAGATGAGAGCCGAGAGGATTTCGATCGCCGCCTCAATGAAGCGCGCAGGCGTCGGGAGACAACCGGGCCGGGCAACCGGCAGACGGCTTTCGGCCAGGCCTTTCGCCTCTCCTCGGAGATGGTCGCAGGGGTGCTGGTCGGCGGGTTTATCGGTTGGTGGTTGGATTACTGGCTGGGGACGGCGCCCTGGCTCTTGTTGCTGTTTTTCTTTCTCGGCGTTGCCGCAGGCATTCTGAATGCGGTTCGAGCGGCCAGAGAGATGAACAAGCAGTCGAATGAAGAATAAGCCGCGACATATCGCGGCCAATGTGGGTGTAAGAGGCAAAGATGGCTGCTCCAGCTGAACCGGGTGCGTTTCCAGTAGATCCCATGCACCAGTATGAGATCGTCCGGCTGCTGCCGATCGAACTTTTCGGGTTTGATGCGTCTTTCACCAACTCCGCCATGTGGATGGTCGCAGCCGTTACGGCGATCTCCGTCTTCATGATCATGTCGGTCTCCTCCCGCGCGCTGGTACCCGGTCGCTGGCAGT
>JANQMQ010000344.1 GCA_028279995.1 Candidatus Phaeomarinibacter sp.
GTCCAATGCACCCTACAGCCCGGACGCCGAACAGGCTGGGCATCGGGCACTCAAGAATGCCTGCCTGCGGCTTTATGCGGGGCTTGGAAACGAAAACGCATCCCGCATCGCATTTGCGCAGTTTTCGTCAGCCAACAACATGACCGACATGGAAGCGGCTCTGGCGACCCTCACACACATGCAGCGTGATGAACGGCAGACGGCGTTTGATGCATTCTATGAGCGTGCATCCGGTGATCCGTTGCTTCTGGACAAATGGTTTTCCCTCCAGGCCATGTCATCACGCTCAGACACGCTTGAGGCCGTCGAAAAACTGATGACCCATGAGGACTTTTCCCTGAAGCGGCCAAATACCGTCCGATCACTGGTTGGCGTCTTTGCGGGGTCAAACCCAGTGCGTTTCCATGCCGCTGACGGGTCGGGATACAGATTCCTGACATCGGTGGTTCGCGATCTAGACCCGATCAACCCACAGGTGGCGGCACGCCTGCTTGGCACCCTCAAGAGCTGGAGGGTCTATGATACGTCGCGCAAATCAGCAGCGGTCGCAGCCGTAAGTGATTTGCTTGAAGGTGAAAAACTGTCTGAGGACGTCTTTGAGATCGCCACGCGCATGATTGCATGATGGCTCATCGCGAGTCTTCGGCTGCAAAAAGTGACTCGGCGAATTCGCGATGCGCGAATCGTGAGTCTCAAGAGCAACAGATTTCGGCTCCTTAACGAAAAGTTAACAGCCCCCCTGCACCCCTTGTGGACACAGGGACTCCATATGCGAATCATCATGAGCGAATCGCATAGAGGGGCAGGCCAATTCCGGCTTGCGGGGACTTGTACCGTCCCCAGGCGAGGGGAGCACAGGGGCGATGAGCGAAGCGCGGTTTACCGGACCACTCTCGGCACAATCAGGACCCGTGCCGCCGCAAGCATCAGGCACCAGCGGACGCCTTACCGGCCTTCTTTCGGGTCTCATGGCGTCGCCCGAGCGCGTGGCGAGCGCACCGAAACCGCAAACCTCTGATGAAAGCCGTGCCCGCCGTTGGGCACTGGTCTTTTCTGCCATTGTCCTTATTGCCTTCAACGGGATTGCCGCCTGGCAACTGCGAACGGACTATCAGGCCGGGATTGCGCAGGCTGAGAGCCATGTAACTGCATTGGCCAAAGCGCTGGCCGGTGACCGTTCTCTTGCGACCATTGGTCAGTCCACCTTCAATGAGCGCATCACGGCCCTCGGTCTGCCAGCGGGTATGACGGCCATCCGCGAGCGAGCCGGAACAGTTCCTGCGCCGGATGCACCAAAGGGTATCGCAGCCCGCTCGGTCATCACCGACACGACGCAACAGATTTCAGTCTTCATTCCCATCCGCGCGGCCCTGGCGGACTGGTACGCCACGCTGCCATTTCACCTGGTGTTGATGGCTGGTGCCTCCTTCTTCATCTGCGTTCTGGGAGGCGGCATGGTGCGCCAGATCGAGCGCAAGACAGCGTCGGACATTGCGCTGAAAGACAGTGAACAGCGGTTTGAGATGGCATTTGCAGGCGCCCGTTGTGGCATCTGGGACTGGGACCTCACAGCCAACAGGCTGTACTGGTCGGCACCCATGTTTGCCCTGCTTGGCCAGAATGCCCGCTCGGCACGCCTGTCGCCGGACCAGGTGATGAATTATGTGCACCCTGAAGACCGCCACATCCTTCAGGAAGTTGAAGACAGCGTCCGGCGCGGTACGCTGGGCTACGACACGACATTCCGGCTACGTCATTCGTCAGGCGACTGGGTCTGGGTTCGGGCAAAGGGTCAAATCTGGCGCGGGCTGACAGCAAACACCCAACGGCTGGTTGGCATTGCCATCGATATCACCGAACAGAAGCAAGCCGAAGCGCGCGAACGGATGGCCAATGCCCGTCTGCGCGATGCGGTGGAAAGCATCTCCGAAGCATTTTCCCTTTGGGATGGCAAGGGACGCCTGGTGCTTGCCAACGAAAAGTTTCGTGCGGTTCACAACATTAATCGCGATGCAGTTCCTGCCGGCACCACTGCCCGGGATCTCGACCTGCGCAGCGCAGAAGGCGAATTGCTGCTACCGGGCAGGATGGCAGACACAAGTGAGCCGGAGCATCTGGAAGTGAAACTTCCTGGCGGAAGGTGGCTGCACCTGAGCGAACGCCGCATGCGCGACGGCGGTATCGTATCTGTGGGCACGGACATTACAGCCCTCAAGCATCAGGAAGCCGAGTTGATCCGCAAGGGTGAAACCCTGGCCGAAACGGTAACCGACCTCGAAGGATCACGGCGCAAACTCCAGGATCAGGCCAGCCAGCTTGTTCAGCTCGCCGAGAAATATGCCGGCGCCAAGTCTCGTGCCGAAGCTGCAAACCGCTCGAAGTCTGAATTCTTGGCAAATATGAGCCATGAACTTCGCACGCCACTCAATGCGATCATCGGCTTTTCGGAGATCATGCGTAAGCAGATGTTCGGCCCACTAGGCGCTGCCAAGTACGAGGACTATGCCAGCGACATTCACGCCAGTGGCGAACACCTTCTTGAGGTGATCAATGACATTCTCGACATGTCAAAGATCGAAGCAGGAAAACACACCCTCGATACGTCTGAGATTGTCATCAACGACGTTCTCGACGAAACACTCCGGATCGTGGCCGGGCGGGCAGCAGACGCGGATGTAACCTTGCTCACAGATCCTGCGGACCTGCCGCCGATTCAGGCGGATAAGCGGGCACTCAAACAGATTCTGCTCAACCTCATCTCAAACGGGATCAAGTTTACCCCTGCAGGCGGCAGCGTATGCGTTGAAGCTGACTTCAGCAACGGGGACAAAATGGTGACCTTCAGCGTCATCGACACAGGGATCGGCATCAACGAGGCGGATCTCGCAAAGCTGGGACGACCATTCGAACAGGTGGAAAGTAACTACCTGAAGACCCATGAGGGCACCGGCCTCGGCCTTGCACTTTCCAGGTCACTGGTGGAACTGCATGGTGGCACCCTGACGATCGGAAGCGCTCCCGATG
>JANQMQ010000353.1 GCA_028279995.1 Candidatus Phaeomarinibacter sp.
AAAGAGCGCCCCGGGGGCAGCAATTGCTTCTCCAAGAGAGGCGATGCGGGCTTCACTCTTGTCTGTCCCGGCATCTGCCCCCACACGCACGGAAAGCCCGATGCGTCCGTCATTCAGCGGGACGGGATCGACGCTTACGTGAAGGAGATGCCCGTTTGCCGGGTGCGGCAGAGTTCCTTCAAGCGGCGTGGACGTGTCCTGCCGTGCCGAGGCTGCCAGCGCCAGCTTGAGCACAGCGCGGGAAAACCGTCCGTCCAACGCAAAGGGGCGCTCTACCAAGTCCAGCACACTTGCCTCGCCGAACAGCGTTGCGGATGCCGCATCCGCGTCCACAACCCGCGCACGCTCCATGTCCCAGACAAACCGGGCGGTGGCAGGTGTGGACGTCAGGTCGCCTTCAGGCATCGCGGTGACCGCTCGAATTGGGCGCACAGGGAAGTGCATCACAGAATGAAACGGGAAAGCGGACCGGTGGGGCGCTTGCTTCTGCTGTCCCCAACAGCAGGCGCGCCTTCTTGCCTGCGCGCTCCCCCAAGCACGCGTGACAAAACTATAACGTCAAAAAAGACCGGCTGTGACCCCTCACAAGTCCAATAGGGGTGAAGCCTGTGGCAAAGCAGCATCGCCGCCCCTAGGCTGAGAGCAAGGCAATCGCCAAAAAGGGGAGAAAACCATGCCAGCCGCGCCAAAACGCAAGACTTCCGCCAGAAAAACCACCCGCAAAGCTGCACCGAAGCGCAAGACCGCTGCGCGGAAAGGCCCGGTGAACAAGGGGGCACGTGGTGAATGGGTGCTGATTACCGGGGCGTCCGCTGGTATCGGCGAGGCTCTGGCAGGCAAATTTGCCGAAGGCGGGTTTGATCTGGTGCTCGCGGCCCGCAGCAAAGACAAGCTGGCAAAACTCGGCAAGAAGCTCTCGGCCAAGCACGGCATCGCCACGGAGGTGGCCCAGATCGATCTGGCCAAGCCTGGCGCGCCGCGAGACCTGTTCGATGAGATGGTCTCACGCGGGATCGACATCGACGTGCTGGTGAACAATGCCGGGGTGCTGGAGATGGGGGCCTTCAAGACACAGGCACCGGAAACCCTGGGCGATATGATCCGCCTCAACACGGTTGCACTTACCGAACTGGCAGCCCTCTTCGTGCCGCCCATGGCAAAGCGCAGATCGGGCCGCGTGCTCAATGTGGCATCGGTCGCGTCATTCCAGCCTGTGCCGTCGCTCGCGGTCTATGCCGGGACGAAGGCGTTTGTGTTGTCGCTGACGGAGTCGCTGGCCGAGGAGCTGAAGCCCGACGGCGTGACCGTGACGGCCCTGTGCCCCGGCATCACCGAGACCAACATGTTCGGCACCATCAAGAGCAGCAACGAGCGGACGGAGAAAATCCCGTCCTTCCTCGTCGGCGATGTGCAGGAGGTCGCGCAGGAAGGCTATGACGCCTGCATCAAGGGTGACGTGGTGCGCGTCCCGGGTCTCGCCTACGCCATGACCACGAGCATTGGCCGTGCGGCACCACGCTGGCTGACGCGTCTGGTGGCCGGCACTATTGGGCGGCAGATGATGTAACCGGCGCGGTGGGAGCCGTCAGCTGCTGCAGATCACCGGCCTTTGGTACTGCAATGCCACCCAGCCAGGCTGCGATCATCGCGTTCACTGTTTCCGGTGCTTCC
>JANQMQ010000386.1 GCA_028279995.1 Candidatus Phaeomarinibacter sp.
GTCTTCAACTTCGGGAATAAAGTCAGGCATCTCGACGTGCCATCAACAGGCGATGCAAAGTTGTCTCTGGGGCAGGCAAGCGTGGATTCAGGTCGTGTAACCGTGGGACCGCTGAGTGTCTTTGTAGCTTGACGAAGGGCGCAAGCCGCATGCCGCGCTACATGTAGCTCACGAGCAACATCACAACCAGCAGGACCGCCACCCATAGAACACCCAGCCCGGTACCCCAGGTCGAAGCGACGTTCGCCTGAGGGCCTGCCGCGGCAAACATGCCGCGGAAGGCGCCGGTCAGACGCGCACTGATGAAGTTTTGCCAGGCGAGATAGGCGGATGACGTCACCGTCATCACGACGCCCACAAGCGACGGGCCGAGGCGGCGGTAAAGCCAGTCCACATCGATAAGTGCCGATGCTTCATCGCGGGGCAGCAGTCCCCAGGCGCGTGCGGCTGCAAAGACCAGCAATGAAAACGCCAGGCCCTGCATATGCAAAACAAGTCCGGCAGCATCGAACGGGATATCGTCCCAACAGGGCATCGAGCCGATGGCAAGGCACCCACCAACAGCGCCCAGCATGGCGATGCGCATATGCACCGGCGCTTCTTCGACCGGGTCATTGTTGGCGCGGTCGCCAAAGAAGGCCGCTGCGGGCACCCGAAGTCCGGCGTGGGCCCACACACCGGCAACCCCGAACATTGCCAGAGCCGCGACGTATGGACCCGAACTCGTCCAGATCGATGTCAGCAACGCGGGAATGGCCGTCCCGCCTGCAAGAATAGGCAGGCCTGCGACCGACAGGCCGCCGATGACTGCAAACGCGGCCGTCCATGGCATCTGTGCGGCCAGGCCACCGAGATCAGCAGCGGATGCCGTGCCGGTCCTGAACAGTACGGCACCAATGGCCATGAACATCAGCAGGAAACCGAAGACATTGGCAATGGCCAGCGTGGTGGCCGCCGCCAGGGCTTCCGGCGTGCCGATACCGATGGCGGTCACTGCCAGGCCAACCTGACTGATGAGCCCGTAACACAGTGTTCGCCGCAGATCGTTCGCCAGCAGGGCAAGCAGCACCGGAAAGGCAATCATGACCGGGCCAATGAATGTCAGCAGCGTTTCGCCGGGCAGGAACCGCATCAGGGCGTAAACGGATGTCGTGATCGCAAAGACACTCAGCAACACAGTGCCGCCGGGCGTTGATTCCGGATAGGCGTCGGTCAGCCAGGCGTGCAGAACCGGAAAAGCGGTCCGTATGCCAAGCGCCAGGATCAGATACACGCCTGCGGAGGTGCTCAGGTCGCCAGTGAAGAAGGCTATGCTGCCGGTGACCTTGTAGGTAAGGAGAAACGCTTCCAGTAGCAGGACGCCGGCCAGCACGTTGGCCACGGCAAAACGCATCCCGGCGCCAAGGGAGCGGCTGGTGCCACCCGACCAGACGAGAAAGGCGGCCGCGATGGAGGCAATCTCGAAAAACACAAAAAAGCTTGGCAGGTCACCGGCAAGAACCGCTCCGGTCGCGCAGCCAGTGTAAATGAGGCCGGCCGCCACGGGCAGCCCGGCACGCTCATGCCAGTTGAAAATGCCTGCCACGGTGGCGGCCGCCAGAAAACTCACGGCGATTGCAAAGCCCGGCTGTCCGATGTCGAAGGTTGTGACCGTGACGCCGATGATTTCGAACATGCCGCCGGGGCCGGCAGGCAGTGCGAGCAGATGCAACAGAGCCAGGAGCGGTGCCAGCACCGACATGGCCGGGCGGGTTGCCCTTGGCAGAATAGTTGCCAGCAGGCCAAGGAGGATCAGAAGGAAGCCCGGCGACAAACCATCAAGGGCACCACCGAAGATGTCGGGAGCCATGCTCATCGCGGATCATCCTTCTCGCTGTAATACCCGATCCGCCGACGCAGCAGGAACCGCAGGGGCCACGAAGCCACAACTGCCACAAGAGCGGCACCGAACGCGGCAACCGCCGCGCCCATGGGAATGTCGGAGATGAAGGGAACGCCCTCTGCGGGAACAATGAAACCGGCAACCGTGAGCAGCGCACATATGACCACGATGAAGATCAGCATGTTGCGGTCTGCATTGGGTCCCAATGCCCAGCCCCAGAAGCCTTTTGGTGTTTCAGACATCAATCAGGCTCCCTAGTGAGCGCCAACGAGGGGCGCTATCAATTCCTTGAGCGGCCCGACGAGGAACAGGGTGAGGAAACACAGGCCCGCAGTGATGACCGGTGCAATAACGGTCAGGCGCGGGGCACGAATGCGTTCTTCGGAAGGCATGGCATCGTTGAACTGGGCTGCAGGCTCCGTGCGGTCTCCAAGGTTGCCGAAGAACCCGCGGGCCACCACCGGAAGCAAATACCCGATGGAGAGGAGTGACGCGAGAATGAGGGCGTAGATGATGTACTTCTCGCCTGAGTCAGACGCCGCCATGACCAGGTAGAGTTTCACCCAGTCGCCGCCAAGCGGGGGAATGCCGATAATCGCGAGAGCGCCGACGGTGAAGGCGCCATAGACCCAGGGCATCCGGCGTCCAAGTCCATCCATCTGGCTCAGCTCGGTCTTCTGTGTCGCCACATAGATCGCCCCGGCACACATGAAGAGGGTAATCTTCGCGGTTGCGTGCATCATGATCTGCAGCGCGCCGGCGGTGATGCCATATCCCGACGCCAGCATGGCCCCCAGCGTGACATAGGACAGCTGGCTCACGGTGGAGTAGGCCAGCCGCGCCTTCAGATTGTCCTTGGTCATCGCAATGATACCGGCAAAGACAATGGAGAAGGCTGCGATCCACATGAGCCAGACGCTGGCATCGGTCGACGAGAGGAAGTCGGTGCCGAAGATGTAAACCGTCACCTTGAGGACTGTGAAGACACCGGCCTTCACAACGGCCACGGCGTGGAGCAGGGCAGAGACCGGCGTCGGCGCCACCATGGCGTGGGGCAGCCAAGGATGGATTGGCACAAGAGCTGCCTTGCCGATACCGAACATGTAGAGACCAAGCAGGATCGGCAGCAGGGCTTCGTCGATCTTGCCTTCCAGAATACCACCCAGCTGGAAGTCACCGGTACCGGCAACCGCATAGGTCCAGATGATGGCGGGCAACAGCAATCCAATAGATGTCGCCAGCAAGATGCCCAGATAAATGCGCGCGCCGCGGCGGGCGTCCGGGGTTTCCTTGTGTGCCACCAGCGGGTAGGTCGACAGCGTTAGAACTTCGTAGAAGATGAAGAGCGTCAGCAGATTGTCCGCAAAGGCGATGCCCATCGCCGCGCCAAGCGCAATTGCGAAGCAGGCATAGAAGCGTGTCTGGTTCTTCTCGTTGTTGCCGCGCATATAGCCGATGGCGTAGAGCGAAGTGATGATCCACAGGCCACTGGCCACGAGTGAGAATATGACGCCCAGCGGCTCGAGCCTGAATGCCAGGGGCAATCCGGGCACGACATCGAAGAGCACAAGCTTCGGCGCTTCACCAGCCAGATAACCACCCAGCAGGTGGATCACGGTGATGAACAGGGCAACAGCCGTCGCAAGCGTCACTGCTTCGCGCAGATTTGGCCACCGGCCGGCAAGCACCAGCAACACGGCGCCAATCATCGGCAGAAGGACGGCAATCAACATCGCTGTGTCAAAGCCGATGCCTGGCGGAGAGAGCAGCATCATGGCGCGGCTCCTTCCATGGCACCGTCAGTGGCAGGCACGACTTCTGGGATGGCAACAGCCGGGCTGACGCCGTTGCCGTTCAACAATGCCTCGGCAACGGTCTGCCCGATGCTAGCTGTCAGCTCGGCGTTGATGCCAAAATAGATGCAGACCAGTGCCAGCGTCCACATCGGTATCAGCATGGAGAGGGGAGCTTCGCTCACGGGCTTCGCGCCTTCAGGTGCGGGCGTGAGGTAGGCGACCTCGACAATCCGCCAGACATAGATCACTGCGATGAGAGAACTTGCGACGATCATGAAGGCAATGATCCAGTCACCGGTCTCAAGCGCGCCGAGGATGAGGTACCACTTGGATATGAAGCCAACGGTCAGCGGGACACCAATAAGCGACAAGCCACCCACCACCATGGCGGCCATGGTCCAGGGCATCTGTCGGCCGAGCCCGGCAAAACTTGCCACGGCTGTTGACCCGACACGGTAGACCACTGCGCCGGCCACCATGAACATCACGGCCTTCATGGCGGCGTGATTGAACAGATGCACCATGGTTGCGGTCAGGCCCGTGACGCTGGCCATGGAGAAGCCCAGGACCATGTAACCTATCTGCGCAACGGACGAGTAGGCCAGCAGGCGCTTGAAGTCCGTCTGGAAGACCGCAACCGCAGAGGCCACAAACATGGCGATGACAGCCAGCGGCAGGAACACGGTTGAGAGCGACAGCTCCACGACCGGGAAGTCGTAGCCAAAGACGGTGAACATGAACCGCAGCAGCACGTAGACAGCGACCTTGGTCGATGTGGCCGCTAGGAAGATGCTCACCACTGAGGGTGCGTAGGTGTAGGCGTTGGGCAGCCAGGCATGGATCGGGAACATCGCCAGCTTCAACGCCAAGCCAACCATGATGAAGGCAAAACCGGCACGCACGCTGGTGAGGTCACCCAGCGGCTGCAGGCGGACGGCCAGGTCCTCCATGTTGAGGGTGCCGGTCGCCTGATAAAGCAGGCCCAGGCCGATCACATAGAAGGTCGCGCCAATGGTACCCATCACCAGATATGTGTAACCGGCCGTCAGCGCGCGCCGGTCGCGCCGCGCCCCCATGGCTACCAGCACATAGGTGGCAAGGGATGAGATTTCGAGGAAGACAAAGACGTTGAAGGCGTCGCCGGTAATGGTCACGCCAAGCAGGCCCGTGAGGCAGAGAACGAAGACGGTGTAGAACAGCGCCTGCTTGGAGGGCTCGATTTCCGCACGGATGGAACGCCGGGCAAACGGCAGGACCAGAGCACTTGTGGCTGCCACGATCACCAGCACAAACGCGTTCATGGCATCGACGCGGTACTCAATGCCGAAGGGGGGCTCCCAGCCGCCAAGATGGTAGGATATGGGCCCCGTTTCGATGACCTGCTGCAGCAACAGCAGCGACATGGCAAAGCAGAGCACGGCCGTGACCAGCGCCAGCATCCACGCAAGGCCGCCACGCATCAGCAGCAGGCAAATCGGAGCCGCGAGCATGGGTACAACAACCTGCAACGCCGGCAGGTGCAGCATCACGAATTCCATCATCAGGCCGAGCCCCCGATCGTCGGAGCGGAGGACCCGCTGGCCCCGCCGGCGCGCGGCGAGGCATCCCGGCCGGCATCGGCAATCTGGATGTCATCCTCCTCAACAGTGCCATAGGCCCGCTGGATCCGAATGACCAGACTGAGGCCAACCGCAAGCGTTGCGACACCGACCACGATGGCTGTCAGGATCAGCACGTGGGGCAGGGGATTGGAATAAAGAGCGTTGGGATCATCGACATAGATGGGTGCCGTACCGCCAGCCACCTTGCCGACGGATATATAGAAGAGGAAAACGGACACTTGGAAGATGTTGAGCCCAACGAGCTTCTTGACGAGGTTGCCACGCGCAACAACCACATAAAGGCCGACCATCATCAGGACGATGACCAGCCAATAGTTGTAGCGGCCAATGACAAATTCTAGGAACTGGCTGTCTTCCATGACTAATCCCGCTCCGTGCCGAAGAGGCCGGCCGCATCCGCAAAACCGTAAAAGACAAGCACCATGACGGCTGCCACCGTAAGCCCAACACCTGCTTCGATGAGCAGGATGCCAAGGTGCTGCCCGGCAACGGCGTAGCCCACGGGATCATGGGAGACAAAGTCATAGTCGAGGAAATTGCCGCCATTGAGCATCGTATAGACACCAACCCCGGTGTAGATCAGCACGCCAAAACACGCCGCCGTGCGCACAACCCACATGGGCATTACCTGTTGTGTCGTGCTGAGGCCGAAAATCAGGGCGTGGAGGATGAAGCCGACCGCAATAATCACGCCTGCCTGAAAGCCGCCACCAGCACCGAAGTCACCGTGGAACTGAACGTACAGACCAAAAAGGATAATCGGCGCGATCAGGATCTTGGTGATCACACGAAGGATAATATGCTGGTTCATGCATCTTCCTCCCTGCGGTTGGCTGGTTGTGCGCGCGCTTCGACAGCGCGGCGGATCGGCTTGTGGCCAAGCAGCGCCAGCACGCCTACACCGGCCATGAACACCACCACAACTTCACCCAGCGTATCGAAGCCGCGATAGCTCGCGAGCACCGCCGTCACGATGTTTGGCACATCAATGAGCTCCGGTGTCTCCTCAATATAAAAGGGACCCACATGAACATGGGACGGGGCTTCCGGATCACCGAATGCCGGCATGTCGAAGGTTGAGTAAATCAACGCCATACCCGTCGCAATGACCACCAGCAGCGGGACTGTCTGCGTCCCCTTGGTGGTTTTCTGTGAATGTGCGGTCAGGGCAAGTGTGCCGAGCATCAGGACGGTGGAAATGCCCGCGCCGACGGCTGCCTCCGTGAAGGCCACATCCGGCGCATCCATGGTGATGAACAGACCGGCGGTCAGCAGGCTGAACACCCCCGACAGCATGGTCACCACAAACAGATGGTTCAGACGGACGATCTGGATTGCCACGGCGGCCAGCAGGGTGAACAGCACCAGGTCGATGATGATCGCGTTCATGAGGCGGCTCCGTCTTTCGGTCCGGCTTCGCCATCGCCCGGCTTCAGGTCCTTGCCAAGGAGTGGTCTCACACCGGCTGCCCATGCGGCATTCGCAACCGCATGGGTGGAAGTCGGGCTGGTAAAGAACATGAAGAAACCGATGGCGATCAGCTTCACCGTGATCAGGCTGAAGCCGGTTTGCAGTATCATCGCCAGAAGGATCAGTTCAGCTCCCAGGGTATCGGTCACCCCGGCCGCATGCATACGGGAGTAGAAGTCGGGCAGGCGCAGGACGCCAATCGACCCGACCAGAAGAAAAAAGCTTCCCCCGGCCAGCAGAACACCAGTGGCAATATCCAGGACCATCTCGATCATGAGGGCGCTCCCGGCTTGCCTGGTGCCGCGTCGTCGTCAATGTCGCCGAGGGCCCGGTACCTGAAGAACTTCAGGACGGCGATGGTGCCGACGAAATTGATGAGTGCGTAGAGCAGGGCAATGTCCATGAAGTCCGGCCGGTCCGTGACGAAGCCCACCAGACCGATCAGCAACACGGTCTTGGTTCCAAAAGCATTGAGGGCCAGCACCCGGTCATAGAGAGACGGACCGGCAAACAGGCGCACAAGCATCAGCAGCATGGCGGCAAGGAGAGCAAGGCTGGCGGCAAAAAACATTGGGGCTCGTCCTATCGCTGCTCGATGACCGTCACGCGGCGATCCATGTCCGCGAGAGCATCCATGTCCGCAAAGGATTCGTCGACAGCGTGCACGATGAATGCGTCTCCATCGGTATCAACTGTCACGGTTCCGGGTGTCAGGGTAATGGAGTTCGCGAAGGTGACGCGTCCGGTGTCGGACTGTTGAGTCGGCTTGATACGGATAATGGCCGGCGAGATGTTCATGCGCGGGGAGAGAAGAATCTTCGTTACCGCCAGATTGGCCTTGACGATTTCAGCCTGCAGCCAGCCCCAGTAGCGGAAGGTGCCAAAACGCATCTGAGCGGGCAGACCTTCCGAATCAAGAACATCCATACGCATCACCAACAAGGTGACAGCAATGGCTGATCCAGCGCCCAGTCCTATCCACAATGGTTTGTAAACGCCCGATAGCAACAGCCACAGGCCGAATAACCCCAGCGCCAAGATGATACCGCGCAGCATTGTGTTTTCAGGTCGCTCCCAAGCCGGATCAGTTCGCCCGTGGCCCCTTTGATAATGGGCGAGGATGCGGTTGACCAGCAGAACCGGTCCAAAAAACGAAAGAATCCACCCAATAACGCAGCGAAGGCGCGCGAATGTTTAGCAAAGACTTCTCCACACTTTTGGAGTGTGTTATCTTGCCGCACTGAACAAGAATGAATGGCCAGCCAAATGGCCGTCAAATCAAGAAGCAATAAGCGGCGCTTATAAAAAGACAGCAACAACAAGCCGCAACAGAAGCGCGAAATCGCCGGGGGTCAAGGTGGCGGAAACGCAGATGCAGGCTGAGGGAGAGGCCATGAACGACGCGGAACTCGCGTTCCGGGTGACAGGCGTCGTCAAGTGGTTCGATACAACAAAGGGCTATGGATTCATTGTTCCCGCTGACGGGTCAGCGGATGTGCTTCTGCACATGTCGTGTCTCAAACAGGCAGGGCTCGACTCGGCGCGTGAAGGATCCACCGTTGAATGCGAAGCGGTGAAACGTGAAAAGGGAACCCAGGCCCTGCGGGTCATTGAGGTGGACGACAGCACCGCGGTAGATGGTCCCGAAAAGGCACCACCGGCCCGGCCCAACGGACAGTCCAGGGCGCCGCGCGTCGTTGCTGTCGGTGAGCAAGAGGCTGCTAGTGTCAAATGGTTCAACCGGGCCAAGGGCTATGGCTTTGTTACCCGCGGTGACGGCACGCCGGACATCTTCGTCCACATGGAAACATTGCGTGACGCCGGTATCCGGGAGCTTCGCCAGGGACAGCAGGTTCTTGTCCGGTTTGGCGAGGGCGACAAAGGCCTTATGGTGGCAACGATAGAACTGCTGGATTAGCAGGCGCTTTTCACCTTCCCAGCGATGCCCGGGTTTTCAGAGTATGCGTAAATTTGCTGCGGCATTGCTTGTAGCCATTGCCAGCCTTTTCAGCCTGTCCGCATGTGCGGAAGAGGCCGCTCCATCCGGTTCTGATATCCCAACCCTTATTCTGGAAACGCAAAGCGGTCGGCACGAGTTTGCCGTTGAGGTGGCGGACACGGATGAAGCACGTCAGCGAGGTCTCATGTTTCGTGAGGATCTGGCTACGGATGCCGGCATGCTGTTTGACTTTGAAACGCCACGCATCATCAACATGTGGATGCGCAACACACCACTTTCCCTCGACATGATCTTTATTTCCGCCAGTGGCCGGGTGGCACACATCGCGGAAAACACCGTCCCCTTTTCTGAGGCCATTGTCTCGTCGCGCTACGAGGTTCTGTCTGTCCTTGAGGTCAATGCTGGAACCGTTCAGCGGATCGGCCTCAGGACCGGGGATCAGGTCATTCACCCGCTTTTTGCCCGCGATCAGCCGGAGAATGGCAACTAAGCTCCAACCGTCCCGTCACTGTGACATCGATATCAAGCGAGATACTTCTGCTTCATGACACAAGATACGACAACCAAGAGAGCCGTCTCAGCCGACGCCAATCCGCCGGAAGGCTTCGAAGAAAGCACCAACCGCGGCCCCTTCACGACGCACAACGGACCTTTCTTTCATCGCATAAATGATGATGGCAGCTTTCTGCATGGATTCCGGGCGGCGAACCAGCACTGCAACGGTATGGGAATTGTTCACGGCGGGCTGGTTACAGCATTCGCTGACGGCCTGATGGGAACTGCCGTCTGGCGCGCAACGCAGATTGTCGGCCTCACAATCCGTCTGAATGCGGACTTTCTGTCAATCGCCAAGGTTGGCGACTGGGTGGAAGGCACAGCCGATGTAACGCGCGCCACGCGGTCGGTGGCATTTGTTGACGCCAATGTATATGTGAGTTCACGGCCAATTCTTCATGCAACAGGGGTGTTCAAGCTGATGCCCCGCCACAAGAAGAAGTAGCTGCCCCAGGCGCGTCGGCGTACTAACAGGGTGGGGCCTTGCAGCTCCACATATCCATGGGCTGGGAGGCAAAGGTGAGCAAAACAACTTTCGAGTTTCTGTGTGTTCTACTTGGTGGGGCATTCACACTCGCGTTTTTCGTCATTGTCGTGCCGCCGCTGCTGGAGAGCGGCGATGTGCTTGGGGCATTTGCCGCGGGTTTTGTGAACCCGTATGCGTCCGGGTACTCCCTCGACACCATCCTGTGCGGCGTCATCCTGATT
>JANQMQ010000387.1 GCA_028279995.1 Candidatus Phaeomarinibacter sp.
TCCACATGGGCGGATGCGGTTTCTGCAGGGGCTTGGGAATGACGTTGCGGCACGGCATGGAGAAGCTCTTGCCGTCAAAGCCAGGATAGGGGTCCATCACCATCATGTTGGCGATCTGCTCGGCGGCCTCAAGCGACATCGCCCGCTTTTCCTTTGCGGGAATGTCGAAGCCGCCAAGCTCCAGACGCGTCGCCCCTTCACCAATGCCAAAATCGACGCGGCCATCTGAAATCAGGTCCAGCGTGCCGATGCACTCAGCTGTGCGTGCCGGGTGATTGTAGTTGGCAATCACCTGCCGGATGCCATGGCCCAGACGGATGTTTTTTGTCTGTCCGGCGGCGGCAGCCAGAAACACTTCCGGTGCGGCAGAGTGGGAATACTCTTCGAGGAAATGGTGCTCTACCTCCCACGCATAGTCGTAGCCCAGTCTGTCCGCGAGAATGATCTGGTCCAGCGCCTCCTTGAACAGACGGTGTTCTCCGTCCTCGCCCCACGGGCGCGGCAACTGAAGTTCATAAAAGACCCCAAAGCGCATGGGTGTCCCCTCCCATATGTTTTTGTCGTTTTCGTCGGGAAGTATGACGCTGATTGGCGCGAATGCAAAAGGCCGGCCTGCGTGAACAGACCGGCCTTTCGGGTAGACAAAAATCGGGCGGCTAGCGCGGCGCCAGCACCATGATCATCTGGCGGCCTTCAAGCTTGGGGTGAAGCTCCACCTTGGCGATCTCGTCCACCTGGTCGCGGACCTTGTGGAGCAGCTTCATGCCCAGCTCCTGGTGAGCCATTTCGCGGCCACGGAAGCGCAGGGTGACCTTCACCTTGTCGCCTTCATCGAAGAAGCGGAGCATGTTGCGCATCTTCACGTCATAGTCATGCGTGTCGATGTTCGGGCGCATCTTGATTTCCTTGACGTCGACTGTCTTCTGGTTCTTGCGCGCCTCGGCGGCTTTCTTCTGGGCTTGATACTTGTACTTGCCCAGATCCATGATCTTGGCGACCGGCGGCTTGGCGGTGGGAGAAACCTCCACCAGATCAAGGCCGGCATCCGCGGCCATCTCCATGGCGCGTTCTGTGGCGACTACGCCTACATTTTCGCCTTCGGCATCAATCAGCCGAACATCAGGAACATTGATCTGGTTATTGGCGCGCGGGCCCTCCTGCTTTTGAGGGGGCGCCATATTGGGGCGGCGTGCGATGTCGTTACTCTCCCGTCAGGACGGCGCGGGAGATAGGTTCGATCATTCAGTCCCGCAAGCCCCGTCCAGTGAAACACAAGGTGTTGAAGCGCCTATATTTCGCGAATCCGCCTGAAATTCAAGTTTTTCCGGCAAGTTTCGCCAACGCGGTCTTAACGTCCGCTGCGGAATGGGCGGAAATCTCCGGTGCCGCGAGGATTGAGACCCTGTCACCGCGTGGCGCGCACAGGCTGGGGTCGCTGTCTGACCCGAACAGCGCCACACTCGGCGTGCCGCTGAGGGAGATGAGATGCATGGGACCTGTATCATTGCCGACGGCCATTTTCGCACTCAAAGCCAGTGTCACGATGTCGTTGAGGCTGGTCCGGCCCGTCAGGTCGAGAGCTGAGGATTCGCTCGCTGCGATCTCCTGCGCCAGCGGCTTTTCGCTCTTAGACCCCAGAATGACCGGGCGGACGCCGTTTGCAGCCCAGTCCTGCGCAACCTGCGCGAAGTGAGATGCCGGCCAGCGCTTGGCCGGGCGGTGCGGTGCCGCGCCCGGCACGAGCAACCCATAAGGCGCATCAGACCCTATCAGCTCCACAGCGGATGTTGACCCGGCAAGCCGCGCCACATCAGGCAGTGGGGTTTCCGGAATGCCTGCGTCACGCAATTGCTCCGCTTGCCGGTCGATCGTATGCATGAAGTCACGGCGCGGATTGGCATGCGGGTGCGAACAGCCCCACGCAATGCCAGACCATTCGGTGCGCGGCCAAAGCAGATGGAAATACATCGATGACCGGGACGACGTCTGAAGGTCATAAACGCGGGTGAACCCGGCCCAGCTCATGCGCCGTACCAGCGACAGCAGCGCACCAAAGCCCTTGGTCCGGCCATCGTCCCAGATCTCGTCGAAATAGCCTGAGTCACGGGCCAGCCCCGCAAAGGCCGGCGTGGTCAGCAGGGTGATGTGAGCATCGTTCTCGTCATCCAGTCCATCATGATGCGCGCGGATGGCGGCAAAGGGGCCGAGCGCCTGCACGAAGTCCCCCAGCGCACCGAGCTTGATGACCAGAATCTTTTGTCTGCCCATGACGTCTGTATTCATGAAGTCTGGCCGCTCAACACGTCGCGATAGACGTCCAGCGTCGAAGCGCACATGGCAGTCGAGGTGAAGGCGCTGAGTGCATGCTTGCGGGCACGCGCGCCCATCTGG
>JANQMQ010000416.1 GCA_028279995.1 Candidatus Phaeomarinibacter sp.
CGAAGATCGGCGGGTAGGGCGGGCGCGGAAGCCGGCGTGTCAGACTTCAATGTCTGATTTGCCTCCCCAGATGGTGACCTGGCCTGCAGGGTTGGCCGGCCGCTTTGAGCCCTTTCTGCCAAATCCGCTTTGTCGCTAAAAGTATGGCCGTGCCGCTGAGGTAAAGTCGGAATGCCCTTGATCACCGATTTGAACCTACTCCACCAGTCTTGCATCTGCCTTGTGCGTTTTCTGACATCTACCGCGCAAATCAAACTCCTGCAATAAGGCAAAGAAAATTCTCGTCTAGATGCCGCGTCTCGTTTTTATTCCAAATGACAAATGAAGAATTTACTTCTTTATTACAGGGAGTTAGTATTCTATTGAGACTATCATGCCTTCATTTTGAGCGAGATTGACATAAGGATAGCTGTTCTATTAATATCAATTTGATTTTCGGGCAACTATATGCCCAATTACGGAGACTATAAGATGGGTGGGCCGCACGGACATAAGGTAGATCTAGAGAAAGAGCTTGATCCAGGATTCAAATCACCAGAGCATATGCTTGGATATTTGGCGCCATCCGTCGGCTCGTTTACTCTGCGGCATAATGAAGAAGATAAAAATTCTGGTCGTGCGGCATTTGTCTGGCATCATCTAGAGCCGCATGGCGGTCATAGCCATTTCGACGTGGATTGGCATGATGACGACATGGCATACGTTGGCGGGCTCATAAATAATGAGTACTGGTGTTACGAGGTGGTCGAAGACCCGCCAAACCAAGAGGGACCGGTCTACATAGCATTTGCGCGACAAATAATGCCTGAAAGCGCGTTAGGAACGAATGATGAGGGCTATCGCATCCTCTATATCGATCACGGTTTCGTCCACCTTTGGAGTTGGGACGCAAAACGTTTTCATGGGCATGCTGGCGGTCATCACGCGGGGGCTTAGACTAAACTGAAGACATGCAGATTCAGCGAAGACTGGCTGGAAAGGGCGTCGCGGCAATACCGAGCGGAAGTGCAGCATGAGCAAGAAACCGTATGAAGGAGCCTCGGAAGTTGGAAACTTCCAAGAAGCTCTTGAAAAAGCGATATCTTCTGCTGAAGCTGGAGAAGGTCATAATGTTAAGTGGGAACTACAGAAAGTTTCAGGGCAAACGGGGGGCACGGTTGGCAACAGAATCGTGGTTGCTATTGTGGCAGTTTCCTAGCCGGAAAGTTATATTCTAACTGCCGGTCGGCGCTGGAGACGGATGGCGTCTGAAACTCTCAAACGGGTCCCATGCCTGGCAAGGTGCGAAAGGGTTTATGTGTAAGTCCCCGCAACAACCGTGTTGCCAAGCAAGTGCCCATTCTTCAAGACACACTAACAGTTGGCAAACTAGCTCATCGCGACGCTGATCGACTTGTCGTCCGTTGAACATCAGTCGCAGTTAAAAATGGTGAAAAGTCCGCATTGTTGGCTTACGCGGTCGGTTGATTTGTTTGAGAGGTTCTGCCGAACGCGGCCGTCGACATCCAACCGTTTGTCAGCATACGCCCAAGCCAAGCTCCCCCAATCCCGCAAACTTGGCGAAAGCTTCGTGGCCTAGCCTGCCCGCGGGGCTATCTGCGGCGGCCGGGCGGTCGCTCGTGCACGCGGGAGCATGCGATGAAACGCGATATGGATCTGGCGCGGCGGATATTGCTCGCCATCGAGGACGCCGAGGACGGCGCGTTCACGTCGATCAAGCTGCCGACGGAGGAATATGGCGACCTGGTCATCTCCCACCACATCCGCCTGCTCAAGGAGGCGAACCTGATCCACGCCATCGAGACCAAGGGCTATACCTCGTCGGCGGCCAACTGGGTGCCCCACTCCCTGACCTGGAAAGGTCATGATTTCCTGGATGCGGTTCGCGACGACGCGATCTGGCGCAAGATCATCGCCAAGCAGACGATGGTGGGCGCCGATCTGCCCTACGAGTTCATCCACCAGCTCGCGATCGACGAGCTGCGGCGCAAGGTGGGCATGAGCCTGTTGCCCGTGC
>JANQMQ010000430.1 GCA_028279995.1 Candidatus Phaeomarinibacter sp.
CGATGACGGCCAGTGTCTACGCGCTCAACAAGTTTGCGGGCGAGTATGACAAGCTGATCGCCAACCCTGATCTCATTCCCAACCTGTCCTCTGAAATCATCCGCTGGCAGACACCTCTCGCGCATATGCGCCGCACAGCTGTTGAAGACATCGTGCTCAATGGGGCGCACATCAAGAAGGGCGACAAGGTCGCCATGTGGTACGTCTCGGGCAATCGCGATGAGAGCGTTTTTGAAGATGCGGACACGGTGATCATTGATCGCCCGAACGCGCGACGCCAGATGTCGTTCGGCTACGGTATTCACCGCTGCGTCGGTAACCGCCTGGGCGAATTGCAGATCAAGATCCTGTGGGAAGAAATCCTCAAGCGCTTCCCGAAAATTGAAGTGCTGGAAGAGCCGACACGCACGAAGTCCGTCTTTGTGAAGGGCTACACCTACATGCCGGTTCGTATTCCAGCCTAAGGCGCGGACCGCAACCCGAGTACCTTTTGCGGCGTCCTCATCACAGGGGACGCCGCTGCCGTAACCCGAAAGAAGCATTCATGTCCCAGGCCGTTGCAGACCCGCAGGTTGACGTTGATCACACAGAACGTGCCTGGAGCATGCCGCTGAACGAGATAAACCCGGCAAGTCGGGATCTGTTCCAGAACGACGCGATCTGGCCCTACTTCGAGCGCCTGCGGAAGGAAGCTCCGATTCACAAGGCCTATGACGAAGAGTTCGGCGAATACTGGTCTGTGACCCGCTACGAAGACATCATGGCGGTGGATACCAACCACAAAGTGTTTTCGTCAGACTGGACCCACGGCGGCATCACGCTCTTTGATGCGGCGGAGGATTTCCGGCTGCCCATGTTCATTGCCATGGACCCGCCGAAGCATGATCAGCAGCGTATGACGGTGCAGCCGATCGTGGCCCCGAACAATCTGAAAAACTGGGAAGGCCTGATCCGCGAGCGCACCGGCATCGTGCTGGACTCCCTGCCGCGCGGCGAGACATTTGACTGGGTGGACAATGTGTCCATCGAGCTCACGACAATGATGCTGGCTACGCTGTTTGACTTCCCGTTCGAGGAGCGCCGCAAACTCACCTTCTGGTCTGACATGACGACGACAGACCCCAAGACACTCAAAGGTGGCGTGGAAGAGAAGCGCGGCCATCTGCTGGATTGCCTTGAGTATTTCACCGGTCTCTGGAACGAGCGCGTTAACTCGGACCGACCGGGCAATGATCTGATCACCATGCTGACGCGCGGTGAAGCGACAAAGAACATGGAGCCGATGGAGTATCTCGGCAACATCATCCTGCTCATCGTCGGTGGCAATGACACGACCCGCAACTCCATGACCGCGAGTGTCTATGCCCTCAACAAGTTCCCCGGTGAGTATGACAAGCTGATCGCTGATCCAGGTTTGATCCCGAACCTGTCATCGGAAATCATCCGCTGGCAGACGCCACTGGCCCATATGCGCCGGACAGCTGTTGAAGACTTCGAACTCAACGGCACGATGATCAAGAAGGGTGACAAGGTGGCCATGTGGTACGTGTCCGGCAACCGCGACGCGGATGTCTTTGAGGACGCCGACAAGGTGATCATCGACCGTCCGAATGCACGCCGTCAGATGTCGTTTGGCTATGGCATCCACCGGTGTGTCGGCAACCGCCTTGGCGAGTTGCAGATCAAAATCCTGTGGGAAGAGATCCTGAAACGTTTTCCGAAGATCGAGTTGATGGACGAACCGACCCGGACGCCGGGCTGTTTCGTCAAAGGCTACACCTACATGCCGGTGCGGATTCCGGCCTAGTTGCTGAACCAACAATACAGCCCGGTGCGTTTTCCTGCCGGGCCCATAAAGATCAGACGAGAGGAAAGTCCATGTCGCAGGCCGCCGTTGAAGCCCCTTCAGCCATCGACCACAAAGAGCGCGCCTGGAGCATGCCTCTGGAAGACATCAACGTGGCAGACGGCGCGCTGTTCCAGGATGATGCGATCTGGCCGTATTTTGAGCGCCTGCGTAAGGAAGCGCCGGTTCACAAAGGGCATTCGGAAGAGTTCGGCGAATACTGGTCTGTGACCCGCTACGAAGACATCATGGCGGTGGACACCAACCATCACGTTTTCTCCTCGGAAGGCGCCATCACGCTGGCGGACCCGCTTGAGGACTTCAAGGCGCCGATGTTCATCGCCATGGACCCGCCGAAGCATGATCAGCAGCGCATTACGGTGCAGCCGATTGTGGCGCCGAAAAACCTTCAGAACTGGGAAGGCCTCATCCGTGAACGGACAGGCCTGATCCTGGATGCCCTGCCGCGGGGGGAAGAGTTTGACTGGGTGGACAATGTCTCCATCGAGCTGACCACGATGATGCTGGCTACCCTGTTTGATTTTCCGTTTGAGGAACGCCGCCGGCTGACGCGCTGGTCCGATGTGGCGACGGGCCGTGACAACCCGGAAATCTACAAGAGCGAAGAGCAATGGCGTGGCGAGTTGATGGAATGTCTTGAGGCCTTTACCGGTCTCTGGAACGAGCGGGTCAATTCCGACAAGCCGGGCAATGATCTCATCAGCATGCTGGCCAAGGGTGAGTCCACCAAGAACATGGACCCCATGGAGTATCTGGGGAACATCATCCTGCTGATCGTGGGCGGCAATGACACAACCCGCAATTCGATGACCGGCAGCGTCTATGCGCTCAACAAGTTCCCGGCGGAGTACGACAAGCTGATCGCCAACCCGGACCTGATCCCGAACCTGTCCTCTGAAATCATCCGTTGGCAGACGCCGCTGGCGCATATGCGCCGCACGGCTCTTGAGGACATCGAGCTCAACGGTGCGCAGATCAAGAAGGGTGACAAGGTGGCCATGTGGTACGTCTCGGGCAACCGTGATGCTGAGGTCTTTGATAATGCCGACGATGTGATCATCGACCGCCCGAATGCCCGCCGCCAGATGTCCTTCGGCTATGGCATTCATCGCTGCGTCGGGAACCGCCTTGGTGAACTCCAGATCAAGATTCTGTGGGAAGAACTGCTGAAGCGTTTCCCCAAGATTGAAGTGCTGGCGGAACCCACCCGCACCAAGTCGCCCTTCGTGAAGGGCTACACCTACATGCCGGTTCGCATTCCTGCTTAGGGAAGTAACCTGGTTGAAAGTCCTGTGTGGCACTCTCAAATGTGAAGAGTGCTGCATCACAAACAAGAAAGAGTAAGTCATGTCCCAGGCCGTTGCCGAACCACAGACCGATATTGAGTTTCATACAGAGCGTGCATGGAGCATGCCGCTGAGTGAGTTCAACCCGGCACAGCGGGACCTCTTCCAGAATGACGTGATCTGGCCCTACTTCGAGCGCCTGCGCGAAGAGGCGCCGGTTCATAAATGCTTTGATGAAGAGTTTGGTGAGTACTGGTCCGTCACCCGCTATGAAGACATCATGGCAGTAGACACCAACCACCATGTGTTTTCCTCAAGCTGGGAACATGGTGGCATTACCCTTTTCGACGGGCCGGAAGACTTCCAGCTTCCCATGTTCATTGCCATGGACCCGCCCAAGCATGATGAGCAGCGCAAGACAGTTCAGCCGATCGTGGCGCCGAACAATCTTAAGAGCTGGGAGCCGCTGATCCGTGAGCGGACCGGCATGGTACTTGACTCCCTGCCACGCGGTGAGGCGTTTGACTGGGTGGACAATGTGTCCATCGAGTTGACAACCATGATGCTGGCAACGCTCTTCGACTTCCCGTTTGAAGATCGCCGCAAACTCACCTTCTGGTCGGACATGGTGACGACAGATGCCAATACGCTTGAAGGTGGTGAGGAAGAGTGGAAAGGCCATCTGCTGGATTGCCTGGCCTATTTCACAAATCTGTGGAACGAGCGGGTCAACTCGGACAAGCCGGCCAATGACCTGATCACCATGCTGACGCGTGGCGAATCCACCAAGAACATGGACCCCATGGAATATCTGGGGAATGTCATCCTGCTGATCGTCGGCGGTAATGACACAACCCGCAACTCCATGACTGGCAGCGTCTATGCGCTCAACAAGTTCCCGGCGGAGTACGACAAGCTGATCGCCAACCCGGACCTGATCCCTAATCTGTCGTCTGAAATCATCCGTTGGCAGACACCGCTGGCCCATATGCGCCGGACTGCCCTTGAAGACTTCGAGCTCAATGGCGCGAAGATCAAGAAGGGCGACAAGGTGGCCATGTGGTACGTCTCCGGCAACCGCGACAAGACAGTCTTTGAGAACGCTGATGATGTGATCATCGACCGTCCGAATGCCCGCCGTCAGATGTCCTTCGGCTACGGCATTCATCGTTGCGTCGGCAACCGTCTGGGCGAATTACAGATCATGATCCTGTGGGAAGAAATCCTGAAGCGGTTCCCGAAGATCGAGCTGGTCGAAGAGCCTGAGCGCTCACCGGGCTGCTTCGTGAAGGGCTACAAGCGGATGATGGTGCGCATCCCCAAGTAGAGCATGCTCAGTGAAGCAGTCTGAAAGACGGCGCCTGTGGAGACACCGGCGCCGTTTTTGTATCTGCGTGTTGTACCACTGATGGCTGGCGCGTCAGTGGGTGCCGCCCAGGAACCAGTCCATCACGCGCGCATTCACTTCACGCGGATAGGTGTGGGACAGATCTGAAATGATCTCGAGTTTCACGTCTGCGCCGCCGCGGGTGAGTGTCTCAGCTGCCATCTCCGCGAATTTGGACGGGAACATCCAGTCCAGTGCGCCATGGACGACATACACCGGCAGCTCTTTCAGCCGAGTGGGCGATGCCATCTCTCCAAGCATTGGATGGAAGGCGGTGGACATGGGGGCGAGGTGAGTGAATGGGCTCTCGTCGCGCAGACCGGTGACATAGGAAAACGTGCCGCCGTCGCTCATGCCTGTCAGCAGCAGTTTCTCCGGATCAATGTGCCAGCGCTCACGCACGTGAGCCAGCATGGTTTCCAGGTTGGGGGTGTCTTCATCCGGTCCCATCAAGGACCAGGTATCCCCGCGTGACGTAGGGGACAAAAGGATGATGCCGCGGCTTCTTGCTTCGCGCAGCCAGGTCCACAGGAATGCCCGGCCATGTCCCGAGCCGCCGTGCAGTGCCATGATGAGAGGGTATTGTTTCGAAGGGTCGTAATCCTCGGGCACATACATGGAAAAACCGCCGCGTTGCCCGCGTTCGTTGCTGGCCTCGATGACGCCGGTATTGTCCTTGTCGGCCCCGGCGGAGAGAGCGTTCAGTTTTGCCGCGTCATCGCGAACGCCGGGCTCCAGGAAGAAACGGCTTACCGGCGGCAGAATGGCTGAAACCGGGTAAATGGCTTCGCTGGCGCGGGACGCGTGGCGCAGCGACTTGTAGCATTCGAGAATGGCGTTCTCGGCATTCCCGGCGGCCTTCAGTTCCGCATAGGCGGACAAGACTTCATCGGCCGCTTTGAGCACGCGGTCGCGCACCGGAAACAGATGTTCGGGCCAGGGCGCCTGTTCGAATTGCGGGCGTGCATCCCGCACGGCCATGTCAACGCCGGCCACATGCTCTATCAGTTCGTTGACCTGCGGCGGGTGAAGCTTGCGTGCGACGAAGTCCAGGGTGTCGAGCGCTGCCAGGAGAGGAGGCAGCAGTGCGGTCATTGCGGCGATCAACTGGCCGTTCGTGGCGTCGTCCTCGGCCATGATGTTGTCTCTCCCACTGCGGACCGGAATCACGTTTGTGACAGTTGGCCATGAATCCGTTTGCTAAGCAAAAGCCGCAAGATCCCACAAGTCTTGTGACCGCTCTCGTGATGTGCGAGCACAGATATGGCGGTAGGTCTTCCGCTGGTTTTCCTTGAGGATGTTCATGTCGCCTTCTTCCGTCTCGTCCGGTCCCCTTGCTGCGTTTGTTGCCGGGGCAGAGCGTTTTCTCTTTTCATTCAGGGCGTCGATCCTGTTTCTGTTCGCGGTGCTGACACTTGTCAGTGGCTATCTGGCAAGCGGGCTCGCCATTGACGCGGGCTTCCT
>JANQMQ010000449.1 GCA_028279995.1 Candidatus Phaeomarinibacter sp.
TAGAACAGGTGCGGGCCGCCTAGGGCCACACACCTAAGCGGATGACTGAGGGCGCCGGAGCAATCCGGCGCCCTTTGTTTTTGCTATCGCAAAAGTTGCATAAACACTCGCAATACGAGTTCACCCTAATTTAGCTCCACAACCGCTAACGTCCCGTCGAGCGAGCAAGAAAGCTCGTCGGATTACCTGGTACCGCACGGAGCGACGCAATGCGTTTGGCTATTCTTTCTGACCTAAAGATTTCTCAAAAACTTCCCGCCGTCATTATCGGCCTCTCAGTTGCAACAGCAGTCATCACAACATCAATCGCATTCTTCGGCGCCAAGGCAGCGCTCGACTATCAGGTCGAGAACAAGCTGCAGAACGTCGCGTCTGATCGTGCCCTTGAGGTCAACGAGTACATCAAGGGGCTTGGGGATGAACTCGTCATCCTGTCCAATACAACAACCGTGATCGAAGCCATTGGCGCATTCGATGATGCCTGGCTCTCACTTGGCAGCAACGCACGCGAGCGTCTGCAGCGCGACTACATTACTGACAACCCAAACCCCGCCGATCAACGCGATGCGCTCATGACCAAGGAAGACGGGTCATTCTATTCCCATACCCATAGCTATTATCATCCGTGGTTCCGTGACCTGCAGCAGCGCCAGGGGTACAACGACATCTATCTGTTCAGCGGATCCGGTGACCTGCTCTACTCGGTATTCAAGAATGAAGACTTCGCGACCAACTTCGAGACCGGCGAATGGGCCGAAACAGGTCTGGGTGAAGTCTACCGCGCTGCCAAGGCCGCTGAACCCAACACCATCGTCTTCCAGGACTTTGCAGCCTATGGCCCCATGGGCAACCGCCCGGCCAGCTTCATCGGCATGCCGGTCTATGACCGCATCGGCAACCGCGCAGGCGTTTTCGTCTATCAGATCCCGGCTCGCGTGATTAACGGCCTGATGGCCAAGAGCAACGGCGTCGGCGAAACCGCTGAGAGCTTCCTTGTTGGCCCTGACATGCTGATGCGCTCTGACTCCCGCTTCAGCAATGAGCCCACAACGCTCGTGCGCGAAGTCAACAACACTGCCGTGACTGCGGCCCTTGCCGGCCAGGAAGGTCTGGCCAGCACGACGGGCTTCAACGGCGAAGCCGGAATTGCAGCATACAAGTCCGTCGATCTGTTTGGTGAAACCTGGGCCGTCATTGTCCAGATCAGTGAAGCTGAAGCCAATGCTGGTGTCACATCGCTGCTGGTCCAGTTCCTGGTAATCGGTACACTGATGATGGCGGCCGCCGCAGCCATTGGACTGTTCGTTGCCCGCAGCATCTCCAACCCGCTGACTAAGATGACGGCCGCAATGGGCCACCTCGCCAACAAGGACTGGTCCACCGAAATCCCGAGCCTTGGCCGCAAGGATGAAATGGGTGAGATGGCGGAAGCCGTGCAGGTCTTCAAGGAGGCCGGCCAGCAGGCTGATCGCATGAAACAGGAAGAAGCCGCCCGCGAAGCCACGGCCGCTCAGGAAAAACGCGAGACCATGACCAAGCTTGCGGATGAGTTTGAGACATCCGTTGGTGAAGTTGTTGAATCAGTCGCCACTACAGCCACTGACCTGAAGCAGACAGCTGAAGGCGTGTCTTCCATCGCGGAACGCACCACGGCCCAGTCCGCCAATGTGGCGGCTGCTGCCGAGGAATCGTCCGTGAACGTGCAGACCGTGTCTTCTGCAACTGAGGAAATGTCTGCCTCCATCGGCGAAATGCAGCAGCAGGTCATGCGTTCCCGCGACGTGTCAGAGCAGGCCGCCAACAGTGTTGAAGAGGCAGCCGGTCAGGTGACCGGTCTGTCCGATGCCGCTGACCAGATCGGCGACGTACTGGCGCTTATCCAGGACATTGCAGAACAGACCAACCTGCTGGCCCTCAATGCGACGATTGAGGCAGCACGTGCGGGCGATGCCGGCAAGGGCTTTGCGGTTGTGGCCAGCGAGGTGAAGAGCCTGGCGACACAGACCCAGAAGGCCACCGAGCAAATCCGCCAGCAGATCGAAGGCGTGCAGAACGAAAGCCGCACGGCTGTGACCGCCATCAGCAGCATCCGCGATGTGATCTCGCAAGTGAC
>JANQMQ010000452.1 GCA_028279995.1 Candidatus Phaeomarinibacter sp.
CTTATGGCCGTATATGCGCAGGATCATGTCGAGCTCGCGTCGGTCGAACGAAACCTGCCGGGTTGGGCGAGACGCTGGATTCAGCCGGATCAGCTGGCCATTGGCCGCTGCCGGCTGAGAGGGTCGTTGTTCATCAGCGCATTCGTCCATGCTGCCTCCTTATCCAGCTGGTATCAAACCCGCATTCTGGGTCGAAATCGCCCGGCTGACAAGAGGCCCCGAGACCTCAATCGCCTGCATATGTGGGAGGTGCATGCACGGCGTGGGACGGCGAAAATATCAAACTTCCGCCCCAATTCCGCCGCGCCCGGGTCTTGATTGGGTTGGATAAAGGGTTTGTTGCCTCAGACGGTCCGGTCGCAGTCCGCTTCGGATTTCAGCCCCCCAACCCCCGAAATGCGGGCGGACCGGACCACCAGTTTGAGTGTAGTTCAATCCCCATAACTGCCAACCGACCCCATTCCAGCGAATGGCGGCCGGTTCTTTTTTAGATTGAAAGCGTTTGATGTCAGAACGGCGCGACCGGGCTTCAGCCGCCCACGTTGCGAATAACCGTGGCGCCCACAATGGGTCCGGGCGTGCCCAGCGCGGTGGTCTTCTGCAGCACCAGGGCGCATGAATCGAACCCGCGCCGGGTGATCTCCGAAAATGGCAGATGCAGCGTCAAACCATCCTGCTTGACCATGCCGACCATTTCGACCTCGCGCACGATGTTGCCGTAGGTCAGGCTGCGGCCGCGGTTCTCGCCCCGCTCCACCTGCACCTGTTCCTGATTGTTGAAATAAACCATCCAAAGGGTGGCATCGGCCGCCTCGTCAATCGCAGCCACCTTCACCTGCAGCGCGTCGCTATCCACGTATGCCATGACCGGAACCGTCAGGCCCAGCCCGCTGGCCATATAGCCCTCGACCCGCTCGCGGATGGTGGTCTTGTGTGAACCGACCGTATGGCTTCGGCCATTGATGACCGCCTGCGGCGTGTAGATCTGACGCTCGCCAAAGCTGAGTGCATAGCGGCGCTGCCGGTCGGCGTACGCCGGCTTGGCGAATGTGTCCTTCCAGCCCAGATAATCCCAGTAGTCCACATGCCAGGCTAGCGCCAACACCTCTCCCGACTGCCGCAGCTCATGCACATATTCATCGGCGGGCGGACATGAGGAGCAGCCCTGGCTGGTGAACAATTCGACGACACCTTTGGGCGAATAGATATCGGCCGCTGAAGCGCTAAGCGCACCGGCGCCGCATATCAGCCCGCAAACCAGCGCGGCTATGGTCAACCCACGATCAAAGAGTCTCATGGCTTCGACGACGCCCCGTTTCGCAATGACCGCTCGGTCACGGTCACCCTGCAATGCCAATAGTCTAGGAACGCACCGGTTCACTGCCAAGTCACATTGGCGTGTGACTTGGCGGCCGGGCGTGAAGCTTCTGCCTCGCGGTATCTGCCGGCCAGGGCCTCACGCCGCCCGGTTCAGGCTGCGCAGGACATAGTGCAGAATGCCGCCGTTGCGGTAGTAGGTCAGTTCATCCTCGGTATCGATGCGCGCCAGCAGTTCGACCGATTTCTCCGATCCGTCGGCGAAGGTGACACGCGCGGTCAGTTTCTGGCGTGGCTGCAATTCGGCCAGACCGGCGATC
>JANQMQ010000502.1 GCA_028279995.1 Candidatus Phaeomarinibacter sp.
CGAAGAGAGTTGAGCGATCAGTCTGGCCCCTGTCTCTGATTCAGCGCCTTCCTGATCGCCTGTAGACCCCAATCGTTCTGTTGAATGAGTCTCGTTCAGACTGTCTTCATGAGTTTGAGGGGCGGATCTCGACCAGGAGGGTTGAAAGCTCCGTCGTTCAACACCTGACAGATCTAGATTCTTTGTTTCTCTCATGCTTTTCGACCATCGCTGGAAGCCCACTTTCAACCAACCTACTCAAAGGTTTGATGGGCGGCACGGCTAACCATTCCAAAATGGGGGAAAGCGATTGCCTGGAGGCAGCGCATTGGTCAGGAACGTTTCCACTATACAGCGTGCTCCGTATGCAGACTGAGTCCTGATGAAACGTGATCTGCAACGAGTTGCCTGGGTGCCAGTCCGCATGCTCTTCCAAAATGGAAGCGTGCCTCGTGGCAGATAGTGTTCCTATGTTGATACCGTTCGTTTGCCCAAGCGCGATGCTTCGAATGAATAAGGGGGCCGCATCGCCAACTAGCCTTGGTACTCAACATGTTTGCGCTGCACTGTCGGCAACTCTTGCGGATGCAATTCTGGTCTGCCCTCTCTCTCTGCATCGCTCTTGCTGCTGTTTCGAAGGAGACGGCCTTCGCGAACGAGCACTATGGAGATGACGATGAGGTGGAGGTACACCAATCTGCCTGGTCGCTTGAGCGTCTGGTACAACGCGCAGTAGAGACCCACCCGAGCATCATTTCTCGAAAAATGGCCGTCAGCGCCTCTGAAGCAGAACTCAGGGCAGCGAGGTGGCAGTATCTTCCTTCACCATCCGTGAGTGGCGAGCAGGTTGAAGGTGACGAGGTTCTTACACTCCAATTGACGCAGCCCATCTGGAGTGGGGGGCGCCTGAGCGCAGGTGTTGATGTCGCCAAGTCTCAGTTGCAAAGAGCACATTGGGCCGTAGCCGATGCTCAGCACCAGATAGCCGAGCAAATCATCTCACACTTCAATTCTGCCACGTCCGCGGCCTCTTCGGTGCGGATCTACGACACCTATATTGGCAACCTAAGTCGGCTTGAAGCCATGATGCGCCGTCGCGTCGCTCAAGGATATTCAGCGGATGTCGATGTCAAATTGGTGATGTCACGAATAAGTCAGGCCCGCAGTGCCTATACATCCCTTGTTGGGACGCGTGATGCATCTGTAGGTGCTCTGACCCAGTTGGTCGGAAGCGCTGTTTCATCGGGTGATCTGGCAGATCCAAGCGGTACAACGAGTGCCGACTTGCGAGGACTTACACGTGACTTGGTCATCTCAACGGCAATACGCGTGAACCCAGCCCTTCGATTGGGGTCCGCGGACGTCTCTACGGCAAGAGCAAGAACGCATCAGGCAAAGAGTGAGTTGCTGCCGACCTTCTTCGCGCGACTGAGACATCGAGAATCCTCCGGCCTCGGAATATCCGACGACGGCACTGATTTCGTCCTTGGGTTCGAGTTCGCGCTCGGCGGTGGGCTTTCTTCTCTGGAAGGGGTGCGCGCATCTGTGGCGCAGGAAGCCGAAGCGGTTGGGACGCGCCAGGCTGCATTGGTGGGGCTTACGGTTGAAGTCGTAGCCGACCTTGAAACATATCAGTCCGCTGTCGGTTTGCTCGAAGAGCTTTCTGCCAACCGTGTAACACAGCAAGAGATATATGAGTCCTATGCACGCATGTTCCTGGTCGGACGCCGGACGTGGCTCGATGTCTTGAATGTTATGCGCGAGCAGCTCGAAGTAGAGTTATCCCTTGCTCGAGCGCGATCCCAAATCGCTGCTTCTGAATACCTCCTGAGGATTCGTATGGGGGAGGTTCCATGGCTCGCGCGTTAGACTTGCTTCAAACATTTGGCCTGTGGAAGACCAATGCACAAAAGTCTGCGGGTGAGCGGGAACAAGAGCATCATCCTGCTGTCGATTTGGACTGGCTCGTTCGAACGCTGAAGAATCATACTTCTGCGACCGGACATATATCCCGTCAGGACAAATGGCGGCTCACCCAGGCACTGGGCGCTGGGCAACCGCAAGGCGGCATTTTGCAGGCTGTTGGAATTGCCTTTCAAAGACTAGGCATTGTCCAGCCCGCGTGGCGGGGCGCGCCGCAAGAGACGTTCCTGCCAATGCTTGCCTTTGTGCCACATAGTGGGTTCTGTGTCGTCTATGATGTATCTCCGGATGGAGAGTGGCTTCTAGATCTGCCAAACGGGCGCGGCCGTGTAGCTAACTGGCCTGATGGAACGGCATTTACCCCTCTTCAGGCTAAAGAACGGCAACCTGACTTCAGGACAGCCAAAAGCCTCTTTAACCAAGTGTTCTTTGCCGACCGGTTGTGGCTCCTGCAAGCTGCATTGGCATCGCTCATCGCCAGTTCGTTGGCGTTGGCGACATCGCTCTACACGATGCAGGTGTATGACCGTGTCATTTCCACCGGTGGGATGTCGACGCTCGTCGTACTCAGCGTCGGTGTATTGATGTCGATCCTGATTGAGTTCGGTGTGAAGGTTGCCCGCTCTGCCATTGTCAACCGGGCAACCCACTCAATTGATCTTGATTTTGCCAACGGTGTCTTCAGCCGAATGCTGGGCGTTCGGTTTGATGAACTCCCCGCCAGTGTCGGCACCTTGGCTGCACAAGTGCGGGGGTTTGAAGTTGTCCGGGGCTTCCAAACCGCTGCCGCGATGTATCTGGTTTCCGATGCACCTTTTGCGCTGTTCTTTCTCGGAATCATCTTCCTTCTCGGTGGGCCCTATATGGCGCTGGTTCCGTGTGTCGCCTTGATCGTGGCCGTGCTCATCGGTCTGTCGTTCAAGACAGCCATCCGCAAGCATTCAAAGAACGAAACTTTGGTTGGTAACCGACGGCAGGGATTGTTGGTTGAGGTTATCAATGGCGTGGAAACGCTTAAGGGCTTCGGTGCTGGCTGGAAGATGCTTGGTCGTTGGAATGAACTCAGCCGTAAGACCATTGATGAGACCATAGAAATAAAACACTTGAATGATCTGGCTGGCTTCTGTGCCGGATGGATACAGCAGGTGAGCTATGTCGGACTGATTGCAACAGGAGCATGGCTCGCCACAACGGGTTCCGACCTTACGATCGGCTCTATCATTGCGTGCTCCATCTTGTCTGGCCGCGTGCTCACTCCTATCAACATGTTACCCGGCCTGATGTCTCAGTGGGGGCATGCCCAGGTTGCTATGGAAAACCTGGAAAAGCTCTTTGAACTCGACGCTGACAATCACAACGTTCCCAACCCCTTAACGCCTGAAGCGGTCCAAGGGCGTGTGCAGTTCAATGACGTGGAGTTTGCCTACCCGGGCATGCAGCCGGTTGTTGTTGTCAATCAGCTTAGGATCAAGGCGGGCGAAAAGGTCGCTGTTCTTGGAACAACCGGGGCCGGCAAGAGCACGTTTCTGCGGCTTTGCGCAGGGCTGGTGAAGCCTCAGCGCGGTCACGTCTTGCTCGATGGAATGGACCTGCAGCAGGTTTCAGCTGAACGTCGGGCCGAATTGGTAGGATACCTGCCACAGCGTAACACTATGTTTGCAGGCACACTGCGGGACAATCTGGTTCTGGGATTGCCTGCCGTTGATGATGAAACACTTCTTGCGACAGTTGAAGCCACCGGTCTCAGGAACTTGATCGATAGCCGTCCCCAGGGACTTGATCTGCCGATATCTGAAGGAGGAGGGGGGCTGTCTGGTGGTCAAGTCCAGCTCACCGCCCTCACGCGACTAATTCTCGCCTCTCCGACGGTGTGGTTGTTGGACGAACCAACAGCTGCTTTGGACGATGCCTCAGAGGCACGGGTTATTGACCTCTTGCGTCGTGAGATTGGCGAGAAACAGACACTGGTCCTGGTGACCCACAAAATGAGGCTCTTGGAGTTGGTCGATCGCATCGTGGTGCTAACTCCGCAGGGTATTGCCCTCGATGGTGATCGGGATGCGGTCATCGAGCGCTTACAGAACCGAGCGAGCGAAGCTGGTCAAAACGCGCCGGCAAATGCTGAGCAAGACCAGGTGAGCTCGAATGGCGCAGACAACCCCGGGAAGACATCGGCATTGGCCGGATAGCAATGATCGCACAGGACATTATTTTGAAATGAAGTTCCCAGCAGCACCCAGAAGCATGAGGCAGGCGAGCAGGCGCGATGCAAAGAGTCGTAGCGCTTTCTATAAG
>JANQMQ010000509.1 GCA_028279995.1 Candidatus Phaeomarinibacter sp.
TCGGTACAACGGCTGTATCAAGGCCAGGAGCCGCCTTGATGTTCGCCAAGAACTCAGACGGTAACCTGGATAGCGATGCTGCTAGCACTCTTGCGGCGGTCGAAGCTATCCCGCTTACGACTGGGAAACTTGCAGCGAGCAAGGCGGAAATAATTGCCGCTTATGACGCGGCAGAGGGCGACAAAAGGGATTTGATCGAGTCGATCATAAACGATGAAGCCGGGAGTTTAATCGATTTCTTGGATATTGCGGATGAAGCAGTTGTTAAGAAGGTAGCAGATCGGCTTAACGCAGCTCTGCCAAAACCCTGATCGAGGAGTTGCTGGTATGAATGGCAATCTGAATGACGTAACAAGTGTAGTGCGCATCAACATGGCTGAGGAGGGAGATAATCTGCCAAAGACCATCGATGATGCTTGCAATGCCCGGCATGCAATTGGGTACTTGCTGTCTTCAAGTTTCTCGTACAGCAAATACCTTGTTCTGATTTTTCAAAAACCTCTGCAATAGCGGGTCTCTTTCTCCGTCATAATCAAGTCGAAAGTGTTTGGCGATTGCCACATGCAAATGGCAAGCACTTTCTTGTCTGCGGAGTCTCAAAAGCAAGCCGCCGATGCCTAAAAGAAAAGGTGGGCAGCTTGCTTTGGGAGGTCAGGTTATTCAGCAGCAGAAGCCTTAGCGACAGCAGGTGCGGACAGGAGCGTCCGCCCGCTGAGATCATCAAGGGCTGCGCGGTACTGCTCTTCAAGACGGTCCACAAGTTCCGCAACAGGCGGTGCATCGGAGATGCTGCCGATGCCCTGACCGGAGCCCCAGATGTCCTTCCAGGCCTTCTGCTTCATGTTGCCGCCGGAGCCGAAGTTCATCTTCGATTTGTCCGCTTCAGGAAGATTGTGCGGATCAAGGCCCGCATCTTCAATCGACGGCGCCAGATAGTTGCCGTGGACACCTGTAAAGAGGTTCGAATAGACGATGTCGTTGGCCGCATGCTTGATCAGGGACTGCTTGTAGCCCTGGTCCGCATTGGCTTCTTCCGTGGCGATGAAGCGCGTGCCGATATAGGCAAAGTCCGCACCCAGCGCCAGGGAGCTTGCGATGGAGGACCCGTCGGAAATCGCACCCGACAGGATGACCGTGCCGTCGAACCATTCCTTCACTTCGCGCACCAGGGCGAAGGGAGACAGCGAGCCTGCGTGACCACCGGCACCGGCGCAGACAAGAATGAGCCCGTCGACACCTTCTTCTGCGGCCTTCTTGGCGTGCTTCACATTGATGACGTCGTGATAGACCACGCCACCATAGGAGTGCGCTGCTTCCACCACGAATGCCGGCGGACGCAGGGACGTGATGATGATCGGCACTTCGTGCTTCACACACACATCCATGTCGTGCTGCAGGCGGTCATTGGAGGAGTGGCAGATCTGGTTGACCGCGAAGGGCGCGACCTTCTTGTCCGGGTTGGCTGCCTGGTACTCGGCCAGTTCCGTCTTGATGCGGACGATCCATTCTTCGAGCACATGTTCGGGCCGCGCATTGAGGGCCGGGAAGGAACCGATGATGCCCGCCTTGCACTGGGCGATGACGAGTTCCGGGCCGGACACGATGAACAGCGGCGAACCGATAACCGGCATCCGCAGATTGTCCCGGATGTGAGCAGGAATGGCCATGCGAAGTCTCCAGAGGAAAAGGGATAATTATTGAGGGGATATTTGGCGCGCTGGGCCTAAAAGTCCAGTTCATTAATGAACAGTTGTCCATCCATTATTGAACAGATTCAGGCGTGCCGCTGCCCCACGGCTCAATTGTGCCCAGGAACATCAACAGGGCCGCAGCCACCTCATCCGGCGCTTCCACCTGCGGAAAATGGCCCACACCCTCAAGTTCCACATAAGTGTAGGGCCCGGTAAACCCGGCCTCACCTTCCTTGAACAGGCCGATATCCAGCGCCCCGTCGTTTGCTCCGGCAATCATCAGCGTCGGCATGGCAAAGCGGGTCTCAGGATTTGCGGTCATGGTCCCCGGCGTCGGATCAGCGCCGATGGACCAGTAATACCCCAGTACCCCCTCGACACCGCCTTCGACGGCCAGCGCCTTCTTGATTTCTGTCGTGTCGCGCCGGTCCACATCAAAGGTCGGCGCCCATGCGTCGATGATGCCATCGATATGTGCAAAGTCGTTGCGCGCCACCATCCAGCTTGCCCAGGGAAACTGGTAGTAGATGAAGTGCGGTGCGTTGAGGAAGAGGCTCAGGCTCGGCTGGGTCGCCATGGGGTGGGGAATGGTCAGCGATACAAGCCCCACGACCGTGTCAGGTGATGTTACCGCTGCCGACATGGCGGCTGTCGCGCCCCAGTCGTGCCCGACGACGACAGCCTTATCCTCTCCAAGCGCTTCAATGAGCGCCAGAGCATCGGCGCCAAGGGTGCCCACCGTATAGTCCGCATCCGGTGCAAATCCGCTGGGCGCGTAGCCGCGCATATTGGGCGCCACGACCCGATAGCCCGCCGCTGCCAGTTTTTCCTGAACGGGCTTCCACCCGCGCGCCGTCTCCGGGTAGCCGTGCAGCAGCACGACCAGAGGCCCGGTACCTTCTTCCAGATAGGCCAGCTCAACGCCGTTCACCTCAACAAAGGAAAATGCGCGTGTGTCTTCTGCCCGTGCAGTGCTTGCCGCAGACACAAGAACCGCCACCACAAGCGTTGCCAAAAATCGAATGCCCATCAAACCCTCCCCAGAAGCATGTTCCGGTCAGTCTTGGCTGCTTCGGCGACAAAGTCGAGCAATGTGATCCCTACTGAGTAGCGTGAAGAAAAGAACAGTGATCTTTACTCACATATTACTTGAAAGGGGGTTGAATGAATCGAAATAGAACTTATCTCTTAAAGGTTAGCGCAAAGGAGGACACGAAATGGTATGTTCAAATCCGAGCCTGATTTCAAAGCCACGGCATCGTCGTTCAAGTTGCGATGGAGCGCCCACGGGTTGCTCACGGGCAGAGTTTCCCGCCGGACCGCGGACTAAGGCCAATGTTTTGGCTGCGTACAGGGCAACTGGAGATGGGGGAGCAAGGGTTCGCACAATCATGAGAAAATGCCCCAACTTGCGCGATGCAGTTAACGTGGCTGCGTCATCCACTTACGACGGAAAGAAGCACAGACACCAGAGTCGTTTAAAACCGAAATTTCTGAAGCAGTTTGCCATTGAAATTGAAGCTGAACTCGCCACCAGTAGCCGGGTGAAGTCATTCGATGAGCTTTTCGAGATGGTCCAAAAAGCCGCCAACCGGGTTTGGGGGATCGGTGAGATGGCTACGTACGATGTGACTGATCGCATAGCGGCATACCTCAACCTAAAGCCAGAATATGTCTATCTGCATGCTGGGACACGTGAAGGAGCAGCGAAGTTGATTGACGTTCGTGGCAAGAAGAAAGTTAAGCCGACAGACTTTCCTGCGCCGTTCAATCACATGGCTGCAAGGGCAATTGAAGACGTGCTCTGT
>JANQMQ010000528.1 GCA_028279995.1 Candidatus Phaeomarinibacter sp.
CCTGCGCGCCCAGCATCTTGTCCGGCGTCGGTTCATAGTCCGGCACATCGCCCAGCGGGAACATCTGGTCAAACTGGCGGATAAGCGACTGAACAAACGGATGATCCGACGACGGCTCCTCGCTCAGCATCCGCGCCCGGAACGCCGGGTCAGACAGTTTTTCAACCTTTTCAGCCAGTGGCGCATCTTCAATGTCTGCATAAGCGGGATATGCCGTAAACGGATTAAGCGTCAGCTCGAGACCAACAAGAATGCCGACGGGGCGCGGCGCCACCTGCGCACGCATTTCAAGACCACGCTCATTGGCGCCCTCGATTTCAGCCAGCAGCCATTTCCAGGCATCCGGCGCCAGATCCGTCTGCGCCACGGATATCGACATGGGACGCCCCGACTTCTCAACGATGCGCTGGAACATATCCATTTCATCGCGCCGCTTCTTGAAGTCAGACACTACCTGAAGCACGCCCTTGCCCGCCTTGCCGATCTCCATGGCAATGCCCATCAGTTCATCTTCGGCCGCCGTCAGCGTCGGTGTTGGATCGCCTTCAGATGTCTGGTGGTTGAGCGTCCGAGAGGTTGTGAAGCCCAGCGCCCCAGCTTCAATGGCCTCGCGCGCCAGCGCCGCCATCGCCGCAATATCATTCTCCGTCGCCATGTCGCGGTTTGCACCACGTTCGCCCATCACGAATACCCGCAGAGCGGCGTGCGGCACCTGAGCCGCAAAGTCGATATCGAATGTCTTGTTGCTCAGGCTGTCGAGATATTCAGGAAAGCTCTCCCAGTTCCACGGCAGACCATCCGCCAATACCGGAAAAGGAATGTCCTCGACACCTTCCATCAGGCGGATCAACCGGTCGTGGTCCTGGGGCCGGCAAGGTGCAAAGCCGACACCGCAATTGCCCATGATCGCCGTCGTGACCCCATGCCAGGAAGACGGCGTGAGCTGGCTGTCCCACGTCACCTGCCCGTCATAATGGGTATGAATATCCACAAAGCCCGGCGTGACCAACGCACCGTTGGCGTCAATCTCACGGGTAGCTGCACCTGACACAGCACCGACCTCAGCAATGGCACCATCCTTGACGGCGACATCGCCAGAAAAAATCTCCCCACCGGACCCATCTGCGATACGTCCGCCACGAACGACCAGATCAAATGTGCTCATTCGACCGCTCCCTGAATGTGTTTTCAGACCAAGACTAGCAGGGCCACGCCGGCCTTGTCGCTACTCAGAAGCTTATTCGGGTAAGCCAAGCCGAGCGGCAATATTGTTCCGCTGCATGTTGGATGACCCTCCTACGATCGGCATGCCCAGAATGTCCCGCACATGCCGCTCCATGTCATAGGCATCCGACAATGCATAGGCCCCCATGACCCGCTGGCAAAGCAACGCAATCTCCACTGCCGTGTCACCAATAAAGAGCTTGGCCATGCTGGTCTCGACCGAACAGGGCCGATCTTCCTGCGCCAGCCAGACCGCATGATAGAGCATGTGGCGGCAGGCCTGCAGCTTGGTGCGAGCATCCACCAGCGCATGACGCACCGACTGATGGCCGGAGATCACCCGCCCGAACTGCTCACGCTCCTGCGCATACTGCCAGGCTTCCTCAACAGCAGCCCGCGCCAGGCCATAGGCCACCGCCGTGATCTCGATTTTTTCGACATCCAGCGTCTTGCCCGCCAGCTGTCCCCAGCCTTTGTTCCACATCTCAGGACCGCCAAGGATGGACGATGCCGGAACACGCACATCATCGAAATAGACGTCAGATGAAAGCGTGTACCGCAGATTTGCATGCTCAATAGGCTGCATGGTGACGCCCGTTGCATCGGTCGGGATCAGCACGACAGAAAGATTTTTGTACTTCTTGCCGTCCGGGTCCGAGTTGACCAGGCAGTAGATCACGTCAGCAAAGTCCGCCCCGGTACACCAGCGCTTGGAGCCGTTGATGACGATCTCATCGCCCTCCATCCGCGCGCGGGTTTTCACATTCGGCAGATCACCGCCCACATCCGGCTCAGACAGGCCATAGGCAAAGAACATCTCACCCGCAGCCAGCTTCGGCAGCATCTCCGCCTTCTGCGCATCGGACCCGTTCTCCGACACATTGGCACCGCCGTAAAAAGCCGCATGGATGAACGGCCCGGCCAGAAACGCACCCGCCTGCGCGAGTTCTTCAATGGCGGCCACAGCCGCCACGAGATCAACACCTGCACCGCCATGTTCTTCAGGAATGGTCAAGCCGCAAATGCCGAGCTTCGCCACGTCCGCAAACACATCGCGGGGAAACTGATGTGCCCGGTCCCACTCGCGGCGCTTCTCGCGCGGGGCCTTGTCTGCCACCACACGCTTCAGTGTCTCACGCAGCAATCCCACATGTTCCGGCTCGTCGATGAAGGACTGAACGCTGCCTACACCTGTTGTCATTTCATTTTTCCCCAAAGGCTTGCTATGTCGTTTGCAACAACAAAGCAGGGAGCGCCGCAAATGGGAAGCACGACAACACGACGCTGGGTACTGGCTGAACGGCCGGCAGGCATCCCCGACGACAAAACCTTCAGGCTAGAGGAACAGGACTTGCCCGATCTCAACGACGGCGAGGTCCGCGTGCGCATCACTCACTTTTCTCTGGACCCCGGCATGCGCCCGGCCCTGTCTAGGGATACCTATGTGGGCGCAACGCCCATCGGCAGCCTCATCACCAGCGCCGGCATTGGCATTGTCGAGGACTCAAGAGACGAGAAGCTGGCGATCGGTGACATGGTGTCCGGCGGTTTCGGCTGGCAGTC
>JANQMQ010000529.1 GCA_028279995.1 Candidatus Phaeomarinibacter sp.
AAGGCTTTGTTTCAACCGGCATCGGTTGAGGTGCTTCAACACCTGGGTAGCGGGTCTCGGCACGCGCAGCAGCACCTTGCATACTGGTCACCACCGAAACACGTTCAAGCCAGCCTGCAGCCTCAGCCTGCACAGCCTGTGCAGCCAGAACCTCGTCCAGTTTTGCGCGGTTCAAGGCAACATCCGCCTTGATCTCATCAATCACCTGCCGGGCTGAGTAGACCCTGCGAAGTGCGTGCATCACGTTCCATCTGCTTGTGCCGCGTGAGACATCTGTCATTTTCAATTCCTATCGCGAACCCTGGGACCCTCGGTCCTCATGCGCCCATTCAACCTGCGGATAGAAAACAGCCCCCGAAGGAAAACCTGTCGGCAGGATCCGCAAAGCATAGTGCCGGTGGTGGTATTCATAAAAGTCGCTATTGCCGGAACGGTTAGCGAGCAATCCAAGTGAGACGATGTAGTCGCCTGCCAGCAGCTGGCATTTGCTTAGCACAGCCTCAAAAGCACCCCGCTGATATGGAGGAGCTGATGCGTAGAGTTCCTCACCGTCCGCATAGGGCCGACCGCTCGAGTTGGCAGTGCTGAACTGCGCCACGAGCGCCAGGTCTTGATCGCGCTCAATCCCGACGGCCAGTCCAAGTGTGTCGCTCAGAATTTCATCCGGACACCGATATTCCACACGTATCCGGACATCGTCCCATGTGTGAAACTGACTCTTGGAGTGGCCATCCTTGTCGAGAAAATAGACGGCTTCTATCTCGACAGGTCCATTGCGGAAAACGGAGTCCCCCAGCAACGGTGGGAGCGTAAGCTTGGGCACACCGCTTTCATCCGCTGCATCATCCACATCCTCTTCTTCCTCAGAAGGGAACGTGGCCGGCACCAACCTTCCACCACTGTCCGATGACCGACGGTGGAGCTCATAGTCATACTCACGCACCACATCGCGAGCCACGCCCATCTGTCTGATTTCACCGTCTTCCAGCCACACAGCCCTGGAACACAACTGCGCAATCTGGTTGGACGAGTGACTCACGAACAGCACAGTGGCGCCACTCTCGCAAATTGACCGTATGCGCTTCATGCATTTGTTGACGAAGAATGCATCCCCGGCCGCAAGCGCTTCATCCACTATGAGAACTTCCGGATCAACGCTGATCGCGGTTGAGAATGTGAGGCGTGCCTGCATCCCGCTCGAGTAAGTCTTGAACGGCTGATCGATCACATGAGCAAGTTCCGAGAACTCCATGATCTCATCGATCTTACTGACCGCTTCATCCCGAGACATCCCCATGCACATACCGGCGGTGACGATGTTGTCGCGCCCGGTATATTCGGGATGGAATCCTGTCCCCAGTTCCAGAATGGCGGAAATCTTTCCCTCGACGTCATACGACCCGCCCGTGGCCTGCAGTGTCCCAGCCAGAATCTTCAACAACGTACTCTTGCCGGAACCATTGGGACCAATGATTCCGACGACTTCTCCGCGATCCACATCGAAAGAGACGCCTTTCAAGGCCCAGAACTCGCGATGCCGGTTTGACCGGCCAACCATCTCATAGAGGATGTCACTGGGCGAATTGTAGACGCGATACATCTTCGACAGGTCGCGGATGCGAATTGCCGGGGCCTCCTGGGCAGGATCTTGGTGGTGAGTATCAGCCATTCTAAACCCAAATGCGCCTAAAGGACGTTGGCGATGTACGGCTTGAGGTGCCGGAACACACGATAGCCCAGACAGAGTGAAATCACCGCAAGCGCGACAATCACCGCCCACGCAAACGGATGTTCAATGGAGCCGAAGTAGAGCACATCCTGATATGCCCATATGAAATAGGAAAACGGGTTCGCATAGAGAATTGGCCGCAACGTGGCGGGCACCCATTCAGGCAGATAAAACGCGGGCAGCACATAGACGCCTGCGACCGTCAAAACCACGATCATGTCCTTGATGTCACGGAAGAACGGGGTGATCGCGGCAAGCAGGAACGCCACCCCCAACAGGAAACAAAGCTGAATAGCGATCAGCACCGGCAGCAGCACCAGGGTCGACGGCACATCATCAAGAAAGATGGCCCCACGCCCCACGACAAGTATCAGGCCGACACTGAGAGGAACGAGAGACGCAATCACGGCACTTACAGGCAATACCTCGATCGGAAAGACGACCTGCTTCACAAGGCTCGCCTGACCAACCAGTGCCATCGGTGACCGTGTCAGTGTCTGCAGAATGGAAAACCACGGCACAAGGCCCGCCATGATGTAGGTCGTGTAATCCCTGGGCAGATCGACAGAGGCCTGAATGCGCACCTGCAGAACCACCGCGAAGATCACCACATAGATGGTGAACAGCAGGAGCGGGTGCCCAAAAATCCAGAACTGCCCAAAGGCCTGCCCGGCATATTGTTCACCAAGGTCGCGGCGCGTCATTTCAACTGCCAGCGCACGATGCTGAAAGACCGATCGAAACGCTTCAACGATGGCCTTTGCATTCGTGACCGGGTTCACGATGTCCCAGATCGCTTTGAGCACCTTAATCAGAAACATTAAAAATAGGCCTCGCAAACCTCTTCAAGGTTCAGCAGTGACCAGATGAGCAGACGCCGGTTCTCGCGTCCCTCAAGATGGTCATCAACAAGCCCCTGGACCGTCTTCCGGTCCACAAAGTCATAGATGCGGGCCTGGTTGTTTCCCAGCCGTCGACGAACAAAATCGATGCTTTCCCCCTTGAACCAGGTGGCATCAGGAGCCGAGAAGCCCTGCTTTGCCGCTTTGGCAATCTTGTTGGGGATGTACCGCTCCATAAGTTCACGCATCAGAAGCTTTCCATCGCGCGTCTTCTGAAAATACTTCTGCGCCTTGCCGCCCGGCTCGTTCTCATCGAGCTGAACCACTTCGGTCAGATTTCCCAACTTCATGGAGGTAGGAAGCCGCATGGCGAAATCTGCCAGGTCATTGTCCAGGAACGGCACGCGGCACTCCAGGCTGTGCGCCATTGCCAGCTTGTCTTCCACAACAAGCAGGCCGTTTAGAAACGTCTTCGCCTCGAAATAAAGACTGTGGTTCACATAGTCTTCCGGCCTGGTAAGCGACGACGCATGCACATGAAAGACGTCCCGGAAGATGTCACGGGGATCCAGTGACCCGACTTCGTCCCAGATTGGTGCCAGCACATTGCGGCGGGACCCTTCGGGAAGCAGCCGTTGCCAGAACGAGTAATACTGGTCGACATAGTGATCGAAGTTGTCGTTGACCACTGCGCGGTAATACCGCCACGGATAGCCACCGAACAACTCATCACCGCCGGCGCCGGACAACACAACGTTGACGAACCGGGATGCGAGCTTTGATGCATAGAAGTTCGGGTAGCACTGGCCCACGCGCGGCTCTTCAAGATGCCACGCCAATTTCGGAAGGATGCGCTCCATGTCACCGGCCTTGAGCACCATCTCATAGTGCTCGGTCTTGAACATGTAGGACATGAATTCTGCAGATTGACGTTCATCGAAACCAAGCTCCACGCCTGATGCCGAACTCAGATCAAACCCCACGGTGAACGTCTGCATCCACTGCAACTGCTTTGATGCGATCGCGGTGATCGATCCCGAGTCCATTCCGCCAGACAGATAGGAACCTACATCCACGTCAGATACCAGTTGGCGCGAAACGGCCTGCTGAAAGAGCCCGTCCAGCTCTTCCAGATAGTCGGCTTTTGACTTGGGGTTTGTCGGTTCCTGGAAGGAGAAGTCCCAGTACTGCTCGACCTTCACATCAAGGCTGCCAGGC
>JANQMQ010000546.1 GCA_028279995.1 Candidatus Phaeomarinibacter sp.
ACCAGGTATTGACGAAGGTGCCAAGTGGTTTGGGGGTCTTGGCGCGTTGTGTGTCGCGCTCAGCGATGTGGATACCCTTTGTGCCGGTGCGCTGCATGAGCCTTGCCCAGCCCTCGCGGTCGTCCGCCGCGGGCTCCTCGAAGTCGAGGCCGAGGTCCTTCGCCAGATTGATCAGGGCCTGCTTCACAAAGAACGACACCATGCCCGGGTTAGCGCCGCAGCAGGAAACAGCAGTGGTACCGCCGGGACTGTTGCGCTTTTCGGTGCGTGCTGTTTCGCGCAGCCAGTAGTTGGTGCGCTCCGCGGGGTCATTGTCCTGATCCACATAGAAGCCGTACCAGGGCTCGACCACCGTATCGATGTACAGAACATCAAGTTCGCGGCACATGCGCATGACATCCACAGAGCCCACATCGACAGAGAGGTTCACACAGAAGCCTTGCCCGTCTCCTTCTGTCAGAAGAGGAGAAAGTACATCCTGGTAGTTGTCGCGAGAGACCTTTTGCTTGAGGAAGCGGATGCCGTGCTTGTCGGCAATCGCCTTGCCCTCGTCGCTTGGGTCAACGATCACCATGCGGCTCTTGTCGAAGTCGAAATGACGCTCGATCAAAGGCAGTGTGCCGCGGCCGATTGATCCAAAGCCGATCATGACAATGGGGCCGGTGATCTTGTGATAGACAGGCCAGACGTCCTTGTCGCTCATGATGATGTCTCCTTCGGCCGGTCCCCAACAGGACGGGGACCTCTGCTGATCGGCCCGGACTAGATGATGTAGGACTTGAGTGGCGCGAAACCGTTAAAGCCGTTCGATGCGTAGGTCGTGGTGTAGGCACCGGTCGCTTCAATCAGAATCTCGTCACCAATGGTGAGGGAAACCGGCAGGTCGTACGGCGTTTTCTCATACAGCACATCTGCCGAGTCACATGTGGGGCCTGCAATGACACAGGGTGTCGTGCGCTCACCATCATGGGGCGTGCGGATGGGGTAGCGGATGGCTTCGTCCATGGTTTCGGCCAGGCCGCCGAACTTGCCGATATCCAGATAGACCCATCGGTCTGCGTCAGGCTCTTCGGATTTGCGGCTCACGAGAACAACTTCTGCACGGATGACGCCGGCATCACCCACCAGGCCGCGACCCGGCTCGATGATTGTTTCCGGCAGACGGTTGCCGAAGTGGCGGCGCAGGGCGCCGAAGATGGCCTTGCCGTAATCCTGTGATGTCGGCACGTCTTTCAGGTAGCGGGTTGGAAAGCCGCCACCAAGATTGACCATCTTCAGGTGGATGCCCTGGTCCGCCAGGCTTCGGAAAATCGTACTTGCGTCTTCAAGGGCGCGATCCCACGCGCCCGTGTCCGGCTGCTGCGAACCGACATGGAAGGAGACGCCGTGCGCTTCGAGGCCGAGATCGTGCGCATGGCGCAGGACATTGGCAGCCATTTCCGGCACGCAGCCGAACTTGCGCGACAGCGGCCATTCTGCGCCTGCGCCATCTGTCAGGATGCGGCAGAACACGCGTGATGACGGTGCGACGCGGGCAATCTTCTCAACTTCTTCGGGGCAATCGACAGCAAACATGCGCACGCCCAGCTGATAGGCGCGGGCGATGTCGCGTTCTTTCTTGATGGTGTTCCCGAAGGAAATCCTGTCGGGGCTGGCGCCCGCGGCGAGGACCATGTCGACTTCGGTCACGGAGGCAGCGTCGAATGATGAGCCAAGTTTGGCCAGCAGGGCCAGAATCTCAGGGGCCGGGTTTGCCTTCACCGCGTAGTAGACGCGACTCTCCGGAAGGGCGCGGGCCAGGCGGTTATAGTTGTCACGCACCACATCCAGATCGACGACAACGAATGGCTCGTCGGATCGGGTGGTGCGCAGGAAATCCTTGATGCGGTCGGTCACCATGTGGGTGGTCTCCCAGTTCCAGATGCATCGCACTGTCTGAAGGGATGTCGCCGGGCTGCATGTTGGAGATGCACCGCGAAGACGTATTCAGAAGCGCAACATATCCGGGTCCACTTCACGTGCCGGATGGCAGGTGAAACTTCGCCGGGGTGGTTTTGATGCCGGATTGGAGCTTGGAACGTCCCAAGTCCTCACGCGGGCAAAGAAGGTGTGCCTCTTTAGTGTCGCCGGTTGGTGGAAGACCGACTGAGACCAAAAAAGCCCTCACCGTCGTTGCTTTTGGCCACTGGTGTTCTGGTTGTTCCAGCAGCTACGGGCACGTGCGACTTATTGGGCGACGCGGGAAATACGGCGTTTCACTGCATGGTTCAAGTCATTTTCGCAGAAATTTGCGAGACCCGGCCATGCATTTTTTGCGAGGCATGTTATATTGGCATTCATTATGCCAATAATGTTCGTCATTGTGCGGCGATGGCCGTGGTGACGGTGGGGGTTTGCGATGGGTCGGTTGGGTAAATGGCTTCTCGGGCTTGCGGTCGTCGTGGGCATTGTCGTGGCGACACTGGCAGCCTTTCAGGGGAGCATAGCCGTTGCCCTGATGAGGGGTGTGGTGGAGCGCAACATGGCAGCGGACCCCATCGGGGCCCTTGAAGACGGGCTTCATGTGGGATTGTGTGGCGCGGGGGCCCCGCTTCCTGACCCGTCACGCGGGGGTCCCTGTGCCGTTGTAATTGCCAAGCGGGGGGATGCGGCGCGGGTCTTTGCCGTGGATGCGGGATCAGCGGGTGTGCGCACCATGGCACAGATGCAGGTGCCGCCTGGGTCCATCGACAGTGTTCTGCTGACCCATTTTCACTCTGACCACATTGACGGGCTTGGTGAGCTCGCCATGCAGCGTTGGGTCAACCGCATGGCCACGTCCCCGCTGCCGGTGCATGGCCCTCAGGGGGTGGAGCGTGTGGTGAACGGGTTCAATGAAGCCTATGCCCAGGACTTCGTTTATCGCACCGAGCATCATGGGGCTGACATCGTGCCGCCGTCAGGGGCCGGGCTTGTGTCCGCTGCCTACGAGACGCCCGTGGATGGGACGGATACCGTTGTTATCGACGAAGACGGGTTGCGTATCCTGGCGTTCAATGTCGACCACACGCCCGTCGCACCGGCAGTGGGCTACCGGATCGACTTTGATGGACGGTCCATTGTCGTGTCGGGCGACACGGTAAAATCCGCAAACCTCATCCGCGCTGCGCAAGGTGCGGACCTGCTGCTCCACGAAGCCCTCTCCCCCACGCTCGTGGATGTGCTGACGCAAGCGGCTCAGGCAGCGGGCCTCTCCAACATCGAGCGGATTACCCGGGACATTCTCGATTATCACACCTATCCCGTTCAGGCCGCCGAGGCTGCTCAGGAAGCAGGCGTCTCCCTGCTTGTGTTTCACCATATCGTGCCGGCATTGCCTCTCTCGGCCCTGGAAGGTGTTTTCACCGAAGGGGTGGCGGATGCTTATGATGGACCAACTGTGGTCGCGGCCGATGGTGACTTTTGGTCTCTGCCAACGGGAAGTGACGAAATTTCCTACAGCGACCGTCTTTAATCAGGTGGAGACCGCCACGCCGTCGATCTTGAGAGACTTCATTCTCTCACGGATGAGCTGGGTCAGCTTCTCATAGTCACGTCGGTTCGGCGCCTGGCGACGCCATGCAAGGCCGACCGTCCGGTGGGGCGGACGCGGAGTGATGCTGCGGGCCGCGACTTCGGCACGCTGGCGCTTGCCCTTTGGGCCGATTTCGGAATGTACATAGAGGGCGGGAAGGAATGTGAGGCCCGCGCCCATGGCGGTCATCTGCCGAAGCGTGTCGAGGCTTGTGCCTTCATAGTCCGGTAGGAGGCGCGCCCCCAAATCCTCACACAGATCACGGACTTGCGCGTGATAGCGATGGCCGGATTCCAGACCCAGAAAGTCTTCACCGCGCAGGAGGCCGCGGGGGACTTCCTCAGACATGGCTGCCGGGTGATCATGCGGCATCGCCAGCTGCATCTCTTCCCTGAACAGGGTCGCCGTCTCCAGGCCACCCATGTCGACCGGCAGGGAAACAACGAGCAGGTCAAAGCGTCCATCCAGGAGGCCGGACTCGAGGGGCGCTGGAAAGTCCTCACGCACATAGAGCCGCAGCTTCGGGTATCGGTCATGCATGGCCGGCAGAATATGCGGTAGCAGGTAGGGCCCGATGGTTGGCAGCACGCCCAGGCGCAGCGTGCCGGCAATGCCTGTCTGTGCCCCGGCAGCAT
>JANQMQ010000562.1 GCA_028279995.1 Candidatus Phaeomarinibacter sp.
CCGGGTTGATGGCGCCCGGCGGCTCACGGCCATGGTCGGCCTCGGCGAACTGGTCACGTTCCAGCAGGGAAACGCAGCTGCCACTGATCATTCATGCCCGCGACGCAGATGAGGACATGGCGGAAATCCTGGAAAGCGAACACGCCAAAGGGGCGTTTCCATTTCTGCTGCACTGCTTCTCGTCTGGGCCAGACCTTGCACAACGAGCGGTCGCGATCGGCGGATATGTTTCCTTGTCCGGCATCATCACCTTCAAGAAGGCGGATGATATTCGCGAGACGGTAAAGCTGTTGCCACTGGATCGATTACTGGTGGAAACGGATTCGCCCTACCTGGCGCCTGTACCCCATCGCGGCAAGACGAATGAGCCTGCCTTCACCGCTCACACTGCGGCAAAGCTGGCGGAGATCAAGGGTGTAACGCCTGAGGAAATTGCTGATGTGACAACCGCGAATTTTCACCGGCTCTTCACCAAGATTCCACCAGTCGCAAACTGATACTGGTGTTCCCGTGCGAACAGCGTGACACTTAATCCCTCACACAACATAAGAAGAGGGAAAACGCCATGAAACTCCGGATTGCAGCGCTGGCCTGCGCGGGAATGGTGGCTGGCGCGACAGTGGCACTGGCAGAGCCTGTTGAAATCAACATCATCGGCGGCGAAGGCACGAGCATCGGCACAGCCACGCTTCGCGACGCGCCCACCGGTGTCCTGATGCGCATCGAAATCGGCGAAGATGGTCTGGAGCCCGGTTGGCACGGCATGCACCTTCACGCCGTCGGCGATTGCTCCGATGTCGGTATTTTCAAGCTCTCCAAGGGTCACATCAATTTCGACGGTAAGGAGCACGGGCTGCTCAATGAAAAGGGGCCTGACAATGCGGACCTGCCGAACATCCATGCAAATGATGACGGCACGGCGAATGCCGAAGTGTTCACGACTCTGGTGACCCTGAGCGGAGAGCGCGGCCTACTGGATGAAGACGGTTCGGCACTGGTGATCCATGCCAATCCGGATGACCACATGTCCCAGCCCATCGGCGGTGCCGGTGGACGGGTTGCATGTGGCGTCATCGGCGGGTAGTAGCCTTAGGTAACCCGAGCAGAACGGGCGGTGCTTTGGTAACCAAAGCACCGCTTGTTTTGTGTCAGGGGCCTGCCTCTTCTGTCTGCCAATCATCTGCGTTGAGTCATGAGCGGATTTCTCAAAGTCACCATTCTGGGCTGCGGTTCTTCAGGCGGCGTGCCGCGTATCGGCAATATCTGGGGCGACTGCGATCCCAATGAGCCAAAGAACCGGCGGCGGCGCTGTTCGATACTGGTGCAGAAATCGGCAGAGCAGGGCGGGCCGACCACCAATGTGCTGATCGATACCTCTCCGGACATGGCAGAGCAGCTCAACATGGCCAATCAGGGCAAGCTTGACGCGGTTCTGTACACGCACGCCCATGCGGACCAGGCCCATGGCATTGATGATCTGCGCATGGTTGCCATGAACAACCGCGCACGGGTCGACGTCTATATGGATGAGACGACTGAGTCTTGGCTCACGACCCGGTTTGACTATTGCTTCAAGACACCGCCGGGATCGGGCTATCCGCCTATTCTCAATGCCCACAAGATGACGGCCCATGAGCCGGTGACGATCGACGGGGAAGGCGGTACGATCACATTTGAACCGCTGCTGCTCGAGCATGGGTCCATTCCGGCGCTCGGCTTCAAGATGGGGGGCGTGGCCTATTCACCGGATGTCAACGGCGTGCCGCAGAAAGCGCGTGACGCCATGGCGGGTATCGACTGTTGGATTGTCGATGCCCTGCGCCGGGCTCCGCATCCGTCGCACGCGAACCTTGACCTGACTCTGGAGTGGCTGGCCGACGTCAAACCCAAGCTGGGTGTGCTCACCAACATGCATGTAGATCTCGACTACCAGACCCTG
>JANQMQ010000575.1 GCA_028279995.1 Candidatus Phaeomarinibacter sp.
TTGCGGATCAGGTGACGTCCGGCAAGATAGTAATGCCAGGCACCCCAGACCGCCGCGAAGGAAAGGACCAGCAGCGAGTAGCGCAGTGAGTCCTTGCCAAAATCTGAGGCAAACACGTCACTGAGAATACCCACCGCCTGTGGCCCAAGCCCCATGCCGACAAGGTTCACAATGAACAGCATTATGGCGGAGCACAGCGCCCGCATTTTCAATGGCGCCCGCGTCTGGATCATCGCGAATGACGGGCCGAGATAGAACGCCCCGAGCACCAGTGTCGGCAGATAGATGAAGAGCGCAACCGTGAGGTTTGATTCAAGGAAGAACCAGACCACCAGGGGCGCTGCCGCAATCATCCCGATGGCCACGACCCACATACCGCCGGCAACGTGCTTGTGTGCCGCCCAGTCAGCAAGGCGGCCGCCAAGATATGCACCAAGGCCGCCAAAAATACCGATGGCAAAAGCGAGATATGTGCCGACTTCGATCAGCGACATGCCATGGCTACGGATGAAGAACGCGGCGATCCAGGTCGTGCCGCCATATCCAACGAATGCTACCAGCATGATGCCGAACGTCACATTGCGCGATACGGGATCAGACAGCATGTGCCTGAAGCCCGCCACAATCTCACCCCACATCTTCGACCAGTCGATCGGTTCCGGCTCATGCGCTTCAATGCCGTCAGCAGCGCCGCGCGGCGGCTCGATCATCGTGTATCGCACCAGCAGCGCAATGATGAGGCCCGGCAGGCCCACCACAAAGAACGCCGCCCGCCAGCCGTAATACTCCGCCACATAAGCGCCGGCCAGGAACCCGATCATGATGCCGAAATAGATCCCCAGCGAATAAATGCCCAGGGCACCCGCCCGCTCTTTTTCAGGATAGAGGTCGGCAATCATGGAGTGCGCCGGAGGACTTGCACCTGCTTCACCGACACCCACACCGATACGTGCAAGAGCCAGTGTCCAGAATCCAATGGCAAGCCCGCCCAGAGCGGTCATCAGGCTCCAGATGGCAACAGCGATAGCAATGATGTTGCGGCGGTTGATCCGGTCCGCGAGAAAGGCAACCGGCATGCCGAGGGTCGCGTAGAACAAGGCAAATGCCAGCCCCGTCATGAAACCCATCTGCGTGTCGCTGAGGCCCAGGTCAAGCTTCACCGGCTCGAGCAGAACCCCCATGATCTGCCGGTCAACGAAACTGGACGTGTAGACAACCACCAGCATGAACAGCGCATAGCGCCGGTATTGTGGCGTAATAACGGAAGAAGCCCCGGACGCATCGCCGGGGGACGTGGCTTGAGACATAGTCCCTCCCTAACCCCGCCTGCTTTGATGCGCAGACGGGTGCAACTGTCCCCCGTATGATTGTCGTCTGGCGTAACTAGGCTTTGGCACTGACCAGGTGCTTGCCTGCCAGATAGTAATGTACACCACCCCAGATGCTGATAAAGGACAGGATCAGCAGCGCATAGCGCAGGCTTTCGTCCCCAAATTCAGGCCGGAGGAAGTCACTGAGAATACCAACCGCCTGCGGACCAAAGCCAAGGCCGATGATGTTCAGGATAAAGAGCATGATCGCCGAACACATGGCACGCATATGAACGGGCGACCGCGTCTGGATCATGGCGAAAGAAGGCCCGAGATAAAAGGCCCCCAACAGGACCGTTGGGATATAGACGAGCAGGGCAATGGACGTGTCCATCTCAAGGAAGAAATAGACAATGATCGGCGCCGCGATGAATTTCGCGTAGGCCACGATCCACATCTTCCAGCGCTTGTCTGTCTCACCCAGCTTGTCTGCCAGACGGCCACCGACAAGCGCACCGATAACACCGGCACCGCCAATCACTGCGGCAAGATACTGGCCGACTTCAATAATGGTAAGACCATGACTGCGCATGAAGAACGCAGCGCCCCAATAGGCACCGCCATATCCCACGAACGACACGAGCGTCACACCGATAACCACATGGCGGGACACCCGGTCATTCCAAAGATGGGCAAACCCAGCCTTCACCTGAGCAAAAGCGGCTGAGAATTCTATCGGACCTGGATCAACCGGCGCATGTCCGTCCGCATGGCCGCGAGGCGGTTCCTTGAGGGTAAAGCGGACGACGAGTGCGATGATAAGCCCAGGTGCCCCGACAACAACAAAAGCCGCCCGCCAGCCATATTCGGCCGCCACATAGGCACCGACGAGGAAGCCGACCATGATGCCGATATAGACACCCAATGCATACACAGCGAGAGCGCCGGAGCGCAGCTTCGCTTCATAGAGGTCGGCAATCATGGAGTGTGAAGGCGGGCTGGACCCTGCCTCACCAATACCCACCCCGACCCGCGCAAGGGCCAATGTCCAGAAGCCAGTGACGAAGGCACAGGCAACGGTCATGAAGCTCCACACAGTGACCGCAATTGAAATGATGTTCCGCCGGTTCCATCGATCTGCCAGGAACGCGATGGGAATACCAAGCGTGGCATAAAAGATGCCGAATGCGATTCCACCCAGAAATCCCATCTGGGTATCGGTGAGCAAGAACTCATTGCGGATCGGTTCAAGCAGCACACCCATGATCTGCCGGTCTACATAGCTGGAGATATAGGCCAGCAACAGAACGAACAGAGCGTAGCGGCGATAGGCAGGCGTAATGTCGGCGGCAGCGGCAGTGCCGCTGGATGTAGCGTCAGTCAATTGTCTCTCCCCACGGGACCCCAGCTTCCCGGAAGGAAGATGACCCAGCCCCAGCAATGACGGGCTCGAAGCAGCCCGGCGGCAGTCTTTTTGCCATTTTGTGAGAGAAACCTTAGGCGGTCTGACCCAAAAACAATAGCCGCCATGAGGATTTCCGCCTGATTATTACATCGGCAAGCCATGACCGGTGGCCCCACACACCACGTGTCACGCAACAGAACCTTAGGCCACTGCGAACCGGGCAGCCCCCCGGGGCCAATGCAAACCATTTTGGGTTGTACAGCAAGGAGCAAATACAACCATCCAAAACTTATGGGTTTAGTTCATTGGTAACCCGTTGCCGCGACACTCTTTTTCATGATCAGGCTCACCGCAGGCAACCAATTTCTACTCGATCTTTGGCGACGTGGCCGCGACCGGCACCTCGTCCCGAGACTGAACGCTTCCATGTTCATTCGCGACACCAATGTGGGAAAAAACACCCTGCTTCAGTTCAAGGCGCCAGACGGTTCGGTCCGCGTTGCCCATGCAGGCGGCAATGTGGAGCGCCTGATTGGCATCGATCTGACCGGCGTCGTTGTTTCCAACATCTACAATGGCTCGGAAAGAGAAGAACTGAGCGATATGCAACGCGCCAAGTTCCTGCACCCAATCATCATTCACTCCCACAGCAATACGACGACACTCGCAGGCGAGATGATCCAGCTTGAAATGCTGCAGCTCCCATTTATCAATCAGGCAACCGAAGAGCTCATTTATGTGATCGGTGCTTTCGAGTGGACTCATGCCAACAGCAAGTCAAACCTCGGCGGCGGATTGAAGGACCGGTCTTTGCTGTCGCGCACCACGATGAGCGTCAAAACCCTGAAGCCCTTTGACAGTGAATTCACGGTGCCACCAGTCAAAGGTGCAAGAAAACTGAAGCCAGCGCCTGTTCCACAAGCCGACAAGCCTGACGATATGGCTGACCGCATCGAGCTCTAAGCGCTTGAAGGCTCTCCCCTCCCTGCCATAATGCCGCGCGCCATAGCCTGGCCCGTCAGCAGGGAAACCAACATGCAGTCACCGACGCCGTTCAAGATCGCCGTTCCACAAGCCAAACTCGAAACCATCGCCGCCAAGGTGAGAGCGTTCGAGTGGATTGATGAGCCGGTTGATGCCGGATGGGCGTATGGCGCCAACCAGAACTACATGAAGGAACTGTGCACCTACTGGCTGAATGACTATGACTGGCGGCACTGGGAAGAGAAGTTGAATGAACTGCCCCAGTTCATCGCGCAGGTGAACGGGATCGACATCCATTACGTCCACATCAAGGGCTCAAACCCCGACAACCCGCCGCTGCTGATAACCCACGGCTGGCCAGGCTCTTTCTTCGAGTTCTTCGGCGTCCTCGACCGCATCGCGAACCCGGCAAACCATGGCGGAGAGGAAACGGATGGACGTGATGTGGTTGCGCCAACGATCCCGGGATTTGGATTTTCCGGTCACCCGAAAAAGCCCATGGGGCCGCGCGCTGTAGCAGCCCTTTGGAACGCCTTCATGCGCGATACCCTGGGATATGACAGCTATATCGCCCAGGGCGGCGACTGGGGATCGATCATCTCTGGCTGGATTGGGTTTGATCACGCAAAGGACAAGCAGGGCGGCTGTCTGGCAATCCACATCAACATGATGGGTGTCCGCGGGGACATGGAACCCAAGACGGACGAAGATCATGCCTGGATGCAGCACATGGCCGGCGTGCAGCTGCTTGAAACAGCCTACCTGCAGATCCAGGGCACAAAGCCCATGTCCCTTGCCTTTGCCATGCAGGATTCACCCGTCGGCCAGGCGGCATGGATCGTTGAGAAGTGTCACAGTTGGGGCGACGTGCGCAATGATGACATCGAAAGCACCTTCACCAAGGACCAGCTGCTGACCAACCTGATGCTCTATGTGGCAACCGACCGCTTCAATACTGCCACCTGGATCTATCGGGGCATGTTTGAAGAAGGCGGTGTCAATCTGCCGCCCGGTGAGAGGGTCATGGTCCCTACCGGCATAGCAAGTTTTGCCGGCGAAACGACGTATCCGTTCCCGCCGCGGTCGATGGTCGAAGCGGGGTTCGGCAACATCGTTCAGTGGACGGATCATGAAAAGGGTGGACACTTCGCTGCCCTGGAACAACCCGACGCTTTCGTTGCAGACGTGATGGCATTCCTGAAACAGGCGCCCACCGACTAGGGGCCCGGCTGACCAAAAGGTTGAGGCTGATGAACCGGACCATTGCCGCAGATCCTTTCACCATTGCCGTATCAGACGCAGAGCTTGCGGACCTGAAAACGCGCCTGGCCAACACCCGCTTCCCCAATGAGCCCGACGGCAACGGGAATTGGGACTACGGCACCAACCTCTCCTACATGGAGCGGCTCATTGAATACTGGCGCGATGACTACGACTGGCGGGCGGAGGAAGCCCGGCTCAACCGGTTCGATCACTACCGCGCCACCATAACGGGTGATGACCTGGGCCTGCCGGATGAAGATCATCAGATTCACTTCATCTATGAGCGCGGTTCGGGAAACAACCCACGCCCCCTCATCCTCACCCATGGCTGGCCGTCCACTTTCGCCGAGTTCGAACATGTGATCGAACCGCTCGCCCACCCTGAGCGGTTTGGCGGGCGCGAAGAAGATGCATTTGACGTGATCGTGCCGTCATTGCTGGGCTTTGGTTTTTCATCAAAGCCGCGCACGCCTCTGGGGCCGGCGGCCATCGCTGAACTCTGGCATTGCCTGATGACACGGGTCCTTGGCTATGACCGCTACTGCGCTCAGGCCGGTGACTGGGGGTCATACGTTACGTCACGCTTGGCGCTCCAGCATGGAGACCAGTTGGACGCAATCCACCTCACCATGCTGCCCTTGCGCCCGGCCGTCTCCGGAAGCGGCCAGCCCGTAACGGAGGAAGAAGCAGACTGGATCAGGAACATGCGCGGCTGGTGGGCGCAGGAGGAAGGCTACCGAGTCATCCAGGGGACCAAACCCATGGCGCTTGCTTTTGCGTTGACGGACAGCCCGGCAGGCCTCGCAGGCTGGCTGGCCGACAAATACTACCGGCTGGGCGATACTGAAAAATCGCATCCCTTTGAAGGGATGGACCAGCGCTTTCCCATGGACATGATCCTGACACAGTTCTCGATCTACTGGTTCACCGGCACCATCAATTCCGCAAACACGCTTTACAAGGCCGGGCCGATGGAAGGGACTGACAAGCTCCAGCCCGGTGACCGCGTGACGGTCCCCACCGCCTATTCCGAATATCCGATGGATGTGTTGCCGCGAACGCCGGAAAGCTGGGGCAGCCGGTGCTATGACATCAAACGCTGGCGCTATATGGAAAAAGGCGGGCACTTTGCCGCCCTGGAAGAACCGGAAATCTTCATCCGCGATGTACAGGACGCATTCCGTGAGCTGCTGGAGACGTCCTAGGAGAGGCTAGGCTATGCCTTCACGGCCCATCGCAAGGAACTTCTGACGGCGTTGGGCAACCAGTTCGTCCCCGGACAATGCCTCCAGCGCTGACAGCTCTTCTTCAATCGCCTTGCCTGTCTCGGAAATGACCTGCGCCGTTTCGCGATGCGCTCCGCCGATGGGTTCCGGCAGGATGCGGTCAATGACACCAAGAGACAGAAGATCCTGCGCGGTGATGCGCATGGCCGCCGCAGCATCCTGTGCCTTGTCAGATGACCGCCAGAGAATCGACGAACACCCTTCCGGCGAAATCACCGCATAGATCGAATGCTCAAGCATCAGCACCTTGTTGGCTGCCGCAATGGCGACCGCACCGCCGGACATACCTTCGCCGATGATGACGGAGATGAGCGGCACCTTGAGAGACAGCGACCGGTCGATGGAGCGTGCGATGGCTTCTGCCTGTCCGCGGGCCTCAGCATCCTTGCCCGGATAAGCGCCGGACGTATCCGCCAGCGTGATCACCGGCATCTCGAAGCGCTCCGCCAGCGACATCAGACGCACCGCCTTGCGATAGCCTTCCGGGTTCGCCATGCCGAAATTGTGCTTGAGACGCGACTGGGTGTCAGAGCCCTTCTCCTGGCCTATCACCACAACGCGTCTGCCGTTCAACCGGCCAAGCCCGCCTTCCACGGCGTGATCTTCACCGAATGCCCGGTCTCCGGCCAGCGGCGTGAAGTCCGTGATGAGTCGGCTCACATAGTCTTTGAAGTGCGGGCGGTTTGGATGGCGGGCCACCAGGGTCTTCTGCCACGGCGTCAGTTTGGCATAGGTATCGGTCAGAAGCTGAGACGCCTTGGTCTCCAGGCGGGCGACTTCATCGCCGATTTGCATGGTCGGGTCGTCCGCCGCCATCCGGCGAAGTTCCTGGACCTTGCCTTCCAGTTCAGCGACCGGCTTTTCAAACTCGAGATAGCTATGCATTGGCTAAAGATTGCGACCCTTTAATGAAGACGCGGCAAACTGGCGCGGGACCCTTGGATTGTCAACAAATTCGCGTGATTTGGCCCTTCATGGGACGGGGACTGCGCCGTCATGGACGCCAAAATCATACATGGGAGTGTCACAGCACCGTTGAAAGGACCGTCTTTAGGGTAAATCGCCCGATACTGGGCTGTTTCGCCTACTTCAAGGAGATCCCGATGACCCAGCACACCGGTCCCATTTCATGGTTCGCCGAGCGCAGTCTGAGAAAGATGGAAAAGCGCTACGACTACAATTTCGACTATGTACGGCACCTCTGGCACGTCTCTCGCGGAGCCTGGCGGCGGTTCTCGTTCGGTTTCATGTGGTTCGCCACAGGGCGCGATTCCCTGCCCGCCAATGCCGGCGCAGTCGCTGGAATTGTCAGTACCCTGCATGCGGATTGTGGTCCGTGCACGCAGATCACCGTCAACATGGCCCTTGAAGCAGGCGTGTCACCCAGGGTCCTCAGCGCTGCTGTATCCGGTGATCTGAATGCCCTGCCGGACGACCTCGCCCTCGTTTACCGCTTCACCCATGCCGTCGTGAACGGCAGCTACAATGCGTCAGAGATGCGCGAAGGTGTCCTGAAGCTCTATGGCGAAAAGGGTCTTGTTGACCTCGCATCTGTCATTGCCGCAGGTCAGGTCTATCCGACCCTCAAGCGCACCCTTGGCTTCGGCGAGACCTGCCTGAAGGTCACCGTCGACCGTACGGATGTTGACGCTCACCGTCTGGGCGCCAAAGCTGCCGCATGAGCATGTCGCCAGATACACCGGACAGCAATCGTCCGCAGGATGTTGAAGCCTTCGAACAGGTCCGGCCGGATCTGTTGCGGCTTGCCTATCGCATGACAGGCGGTCGCTCGGAAGCGGAAGACATCGTGCAGGATGCATGGCTGCGCTGGCACCGGGCGGATACGTCGGATGTACAAAACCCAAAAGCCTGGCTGTCCAAGACGGTGGCGCGCCTGTCCATCGATCATCTGCGCAAGGTAAAAACACG
>JANQMQ010000595.1 GCA_028279995.1 Candidatus Phaeomarinibacter sp.
GATCGCCCCTGCATCATCCACGCGGAATGTGCCAGAGAGGTTTTCCTGGCCAAACACCGTCACGCGCAGCTGGTCGCCTGAATCGAGACGGTACTGCGACAGGGTACCCGCGACAGGCGCAGCATTGGGCATGCCGGGTTGGCCAGCCGCCTGCGGATGTGCTGGGAGGGGCGCAGCTGCTGGCATCGGCTGGCTGGTGCCACCGGAAAACCCTCCGCACCCTGCAAGGGCAAGAAGCCCGGCAAGGCCCAATCCACAGACTACTCGACGATACGCAGACATTCCGGTCACCGCTAAATCCATTGTCAGGACAAGCAAAGCCTCTCCTGATCGTTGACGTCAGCGGTGAGCCTAGACCTGTCACAGTTACCATCGCCTTAGCGTTCAGGGCCTTGTGGGACATCAAAATGCGAGGAATTCCGGTAAATTTAGCGGGAGTTAACACCCCGGTTACCTTAAGCCAGCTAAAAAGCAGGCTGGACTAATAGGCGCGCGCGATACGATTCGCGTGCGTGTTCCGCTGCGCCACTAGCTGGCTCTGGCGGATTGGGAGTGTGCAAGCCTGCTGATGACCTACGGAGTGGCCAACCGTGACTATGAGCCTACCGCGTCCGGGAGACCGGCCGCCGGTGATGGCGATGGCCCGGATGTATGGGCGCTGCTCGCACGCCTGTGGGCCCGCAAGTGGTTCTTGGTCCTGTTTGTCTTTGCCGGCGTGGTCCTGGCATACGCGGCCGTCAGCATGGTCACCCCGCATTACACGGGTGAAGTCCGGATACTGATCGAAGGCCAACGGCCCGACCCGACAACACCTCTTGCAAACCAGGCGGTGCGTGCCGCCGACCAGCAGAAGATTGAAAGCGAGATACAGGTCCTTCTGTCACGCTCACTGGCGGAACAGGTCATAGAAAGCCTCAAGCTCGATACCTGGGATGAATTCGCGACGACCGGGGGCGGGTTGTTTGGACTGGGAACGAAGAAAGCGGCAAACCGAGCCGCTGTTGTCGATGCCTATTTTGCACGTCTCAACGTCTATCAACTGGGCGACTCCCGTGTCATCGCAGTTGATTTCTGGGCAGAGCATCCGCGCAGTGCCATGATCGTCGCCAACGCCATTGCAGATCTCTATCTTGCCGGGCAGCTTGATGCACAGGTTGCGGTGACCCGTCGGGCCAGTTCGTGGCTTGATCAGCAGGTGGACAAACTCCGCGCGCAGGTCCAGGCATCAGAGGCAGCCGTCAGTGACTACCGGCGCAAATCAGGCATCTTTGAATCCAATGGCAACCTGCTGAAAAACACGGAACTTTCCGAACTCAACAGGCAGCTCATTCTGGCCAGTACCGCGCGCTCCGAAGCGCAGGCCCGCCTCGACAGTGCACGCGCGCTGATGGAGTCTCCGGCAGGCATCGAAACCTCCTCGGAAGTTCTGGACAATCCTTTGATCCGCCAGCTGCGCGAGCAGGAGGTCACGCTACAGCGTCAGATTACCGATCTGTCGGCAGATCTGTTGCCGCAGCATCCTGACATGATCGCGCGCCTTGCAGAGCTCGATGATCTTCGCCGCGCGATTTCGGCTGAAGTTGGAAAGATTGCCCGGCGCCTCGAAAATGAAGTGCGTGTAGCGGCAGCCCGCGAACGCACGCTGCGCAGCTCCATTGCCCGCCTCAAAAAAGAAGTTGCCAAGGAGAAGCAGCAGGAAAGCGAACTGCGGTCGCTTGAGCGCGAAGCGGTTGCCAACCG
>JANQMQ010000115.1 GCA_028279995.1 Candidatus Phaeomarinibacter sp.
GCCGGTGGCGCTGGAAACGGACCCGGACATTGCCGTCGACCTGGTTGCCCTGGCCCAGTCTGCGCCCGCTGCGGCTCCATCTCCCCCGGCTGCACCGGCCTCGCCACCTCAGGCTGAAGTGAAGCCTGCACCGCCTGTGGAACGCCGTCCCCGCCCGGAACCCGCTCCGGTCAAGACACAGACGCCGGTCACCAAGCCTGAACCGGCGCCCCAGCCAAGCCCGCCGCAACATGCCGCAGCAAGTGCGCAACCGGCACCTGACACAGCTCCTGCGCAGGCGTTGGCAGCACCATCACCAGCACGCAGCGGCCCGGCTGGAGGAACATCAACGGGCAGTCAGGCAGCCGCCAAGGCGAGCTATGCACGCTTGTTGCTCACGCGCTTGCAGCGGGCGATCGTTTATCCCCGCCGCGCACAACGCCGTGGCGTGGAAGGGGTCGTCCGTCTTGAAGTGGTGCTTGCCGCGAGCGGACAGTTGCGCTCGGTGCGTCTCGTGGGAACGTCGGGGCAGGACGTGCTGGACGAGGCGGCGCTCAAGCTCGTGCGCCGCGTCGCGCCTTTCCCCCCGGTTCCAGGCGACCTCGCACCCGGCGGGCGCGACTTCGCCTTCGTGGCCCCCATTCAGTACCGGCTGAACTGATATAGTGCCGCCTAAACCTGCAATCCCAACCGATGACACGATCCAAGAAGGAAAAACAATGTCCGGATTTGAAGGCAACCGCGTTCTGGCCCATACCGGCGCCAAATACCCGATCATTCAGGCCCCCATGGGCTGGATTGCCCGCTCGCAGCTGGCCTCTGCTGTCGCCAATGCCGGCGGCATCGGCATCATCGAGACGTCATCCGGCGAGACAGATGCCTGCAAGGCAGAGATCGAGAAAATGGCGGACCTCACTGAAGGGGTCTTTGGTGTCAACCTGCCGATCCTGTTCCTCAAGGACGACGCCATGCTGCGTTACATCTGCGACAGCGGTGTCAAGTTCGTCACCACCTCCGCGGGCAGCCCCAGCAAGTTCATCAAGCCGCTCAAGGAGGCCGGGATCACGGTCTATCACGCTGTGCCGACCCTCGATGCGGCCATGAAGTGTGTGGAGGCGGGCATTGACGGCCTGGTGGTGGAAGGCGCTGAAGGTGGCGGCTTCAAGAACCCGGAAGAAGTCTCATCGCTGGTTCTGCTGCAGGCTATTCGTCAGCGGTCTGACATTCCCATGGTGGCCGCAGGCGGCATCTGCAATGGCCACGGTATGGCCGCAGCCTTTGCACTTGGCGCCGAAGCCGTTCAGATGGGTACGCGGTTTGTAAGCGCCGCTGAAAGCCCGGTCCACGCCAACTACAAGAACGCCATCGTCGACGCGCCGACAACCGGCACCTATGTGCTGAACAAGAAGGCCAGCCCCTGCATTCGTGCCCTCAAGACAAACAAGACGGATGCAATCTTCGAGGAAGGCCTGATGCCGGCAGACACCTTCGCCCGCATTCAGGACCTCTATTTCGGCGGCGACATGGAAGCCAGCGTCGGCCTTGCCGGGCAGACTGCAGGCCTGATTGACGAAATCAAACCGGCAGCGGACATCATCAATGAAACGGTGAGTCAGTTCTTCGAGATTGCCGGGCGCATGGGGGCGATGGCGCCTGCCACGACGTCTAACGCCGCCGAATAACCGACCGCAGCGTCAGCACACTGACGGCGGCTGTCACAAGGGTGGCAAGTCCAAGGGTGCCCTGGGCTGCCAGAAGGTGGCCCGCCGTTGGTGATGCGTCATAGGTTTGCTGGGCAGCACCTGCCAGTGCCGCCAGCGGGAAGGTAGCGCTCCACCAGCTATAGGAGAAACCCGCTGCGCGAATGTCCGAATACCGACGGGTCAGCATGGCCAGGACCGGCAGGGTCGTGAGGGCGGCGAGATAGAACAACAACGCTGTCGCCATGGCTCCCACGTCGAGTGCCGCTGCCGCTGACGAAAAGAGCGCTGGTGGCGCAATCAGGACAAAGAGACTTGGCAGCTGATCGGTCGGCAGAGCGGGGCGGCTCGCAAGTCGCCAGACCATGAGCGGCAACAGGCAAAGCCATGCGGCGCATCCAACAAGGCCCATGACCATTGGGGCGTCGGCAAAACCCAGCACCACCCCGGCTGATGGCGCAACGGCGATTCCAACCGTTGGGACAAACCAGCCCGGTGTCGCCATTTCAAGCGACGGGCGTAGTTGCCACACCGCCAAGGCAAACACGATAGCGGTGGCCATGTAGAGCCCGGCCCCGGCGACCCACAGGGGCAGGGAGGCCGGGCTGACGGCGGCCAGCGGCCTCACCACAGCGGCAATGATCATCAGGCTCATCGGCCAGGTTGCCAGCGCGACCAGCGACGCAGGGGTGGTGAGATCCTTGCAGACAACATGTCCATGCCACGTGGCATTGGCCGCATACCCGGCTGTGACCAGCAGGTTGGTCAGCACGGCGGCAGCAAGCAGTGTGATGGGGACGACCGGAGTGGCGAGCCCCATGGCTGCGTCCGCCTGCTGCCAGGCCATTGCCAGTCCCGCAAGTCCCAGCGTGGCGGGGAAAAGCTGCGCCGGCATCTGCAGGAATCCCGGCCAGAGAGATGCGTGATCCGGGTGCGTTGCGCCGTCATTCATCCCCCGCCTCACCCGTCCGTATACCCCCGGTATTCCGGCCTTTGCTGCCTTTAAAGGCATTTTTAACACCAGTTAGGCTAACTTTTCGCAGAATTCTGAGTTGGGGAGATGCGGCGTTGTCTCAGGCAAAGCGCTTTCGAATTGAAAAGATGTTGGGCTACGACGCGCCCATCACTGAAGAAAAACCATCGGCCATCCCGGCGATTGCGCCGGCGCCTGCTGGTGCAGCCCCGGCTGTGCAGGCGGCTGAAATGGCCGCTGCGGAAATCGATCCGGAAACAGCGACGGTGCTGAGCATCGACGAACTCGCGTCCCTGCGGGACCGGGTAGCGGAAGCTGCCAGATTGCAGGCGGAACTTGCCGAACTCTCAGGCGCTATCGAGCGGACCAAGCAGGAACTCTCCGCGTTGCACTATGACGGACCGTCGGCGGCTCGGTTTCACGAAGCCGGCAACGAACTCGATGCTGTTGTGAACGCAACGGAGCAGGCGACCGATACGATCCTTTCCGCGTCGGAGAAGATTGATTCAGCTGCTGCCCATCTGGGCTCGACGGCGATTGATGATGCCAGCCGCAACCAGGCAGAAGACATCGCCGAGCAGGTCGTCAATATTTTTGAAGCCTGCAACTTCCAGGACATTACGGGCCAGCGCATTACAAAGGTCGTGAACGCTCTGCAGTTCATCGATGAACGTGTCGGCCGGATGATGGAAATCTGGGGCGGGGCCAATGACCTCGCAGCCTTTGCTCCTGAGCCTGAAGAGCCGGAAGGCGACGAAGCCTTGTTGAATGGCCCGGCCCTCGAAGAGCATCACGGCCACGCGTCTCAGGACGACATTGACGCCCTGTTTGCCTAACAGATCAGCCTTGGACCTATCCTAGTCCTTGAGTGGCAGCGTAATCACCGCTGCTACAACACTGCCGCCGTCGCGCGCCAGCTGTAGCGCGCCGCCATGGGCATCCAGCGCTTCACGCAACAGTTCAGCTGCAAAACCTGTGCGGGCATCCGCCGGTGTGACAAGCGGGTCTGAGTCCTCAAGGCTGGCCGGCAGCGCGACTGGCTTGCCGGATGTGCCGTCAATCCTGACGGTCAGGCGCGCCTGCTTGCCGGTCTGACGAAGGGCGAGGCGCATCACGCTGTCTTTGTCCGCATCCCGGGCGATGCCCGCGACCAGCCGGTACAGCGCCCGCTGCAGCTTGGCGAGATCAATGCGCGCCACCAGCGGGGTCTGCGGGGCATCAACCGCGACTTCCGGACCTTCCGTCTGCGTATCACGTTGCAGGAAGTGCGCGGTGTTGCGCACCAGCTTGACCAGATCGCAGGGTTCCGGGTTGCTGGCGCCATTGGCATCCACGACGCTGAGCAGGTCCTCCACCATGTCCAGCATGGCGCGGCCTGCGTCCGATATTGAGGCGGCATATTCCTGCTGGCGTGCGTGATCTTGCAGCTTGTCGTGCTGCAACAGGTCGGCGAAGCCAACAATGTGCGTCAGCGGTGTGCGCAGATCATGGCTGACGCGCGAGAAGAAGCGGCCTGACCTTTTGAGCGCGGCATCGCGCCCGCTCTGCGCGGTCTTCAGCGCCGTTTCGAGTTTGCGGCGTACCGTGATGTCGGTGAAGCTCGCCACGCGCGCGGGCACACCGCCGCGTTCCGTTTCCACGACGTCCACTTCCGCAACGCGTGTTTCACCGCCCGGCTGCACGATGGTGATTTCACCGCCC
>JANQMQ010000621.1 GCA_028279995.1 Candidatus Phaeomarinibacter sp.
CGGATCCACCAGGTGGCGTAGGTCGAGAACTTGTAGCCGCGGCGATACTCGAATTTGTCCACCGCCTTCATCAGGCCGATATTGCCTTCCTGAATAAGGTCGAGGAACTGCAGGCCGCGGTTCGTGTATTTCTTGGCGATGGAAATCACGAGACGCAGATTGGCCTCGACCATTTCCTTCTTGGCGATGGACGCTTCGCGCTCACCCTTCTGTACTGTGTTGACGATGCGGCGGAACTCGGTGATTTCCACACCGGTTTCCTGCGCCAGCCCCTGAATCTCCGTGCGGATCTCCTTGATGCTGTCGCGCTCTTCGCCGACAAAATCCTTCCAGCCCTTGCCCTTGAGACGGCCGACGCGGCGCGCCCAGTTGGGATCAAGCTCGTTTTCAAAATACTGCTTGAGGAAGTCAGCACGCGGCACGCCGTGGCTTTCCGCCAGACGCATCAGGCCGCCTTCGAGGCTCACCAGACGCTTGTTGATGGCGTAGAGCTGCTCGACCAGTGACTCGATACGCGCATTGTTGAGCTGCAGGTTGTTGACCTGCTCCACGATGTCAGTGGTCAGTTTCTTCAGACGCTTCTGCTGGCTTGTCGACAGATCCTCGTTGTTGAGGCGGGCCTCAACGAGCTGATCCTGCAGGCGGCGCAGCTTCTTGTATTCCTTGGCGATGGTATCGAAGATTTCCATGACCTGCGGACGCAGCTCGGCTTCCATCGCGGCAAGCGACAGGTTGGCGCCTTCATCCTCGTCGTCTTCGTCGTCCTCTTCAGGAGCAACCGTTGCATTGCCGTTCTCATCCGGCTTGCGGGCGTCGTCCTTGTTGTCATTGACGGCAGGTGCGCCAGGCGCGGACGGATCACCGGGAATACCGGGGGACCCAGGCGGTACGGTCTTCTTGGCGTCAGGACCGGCGAAGGTCGCATCAAGGTCGATGATGTCGCGCAGCAGGACCTTGCCTTCGTTCAGCTCCTCACGCCACATGATGATGGCCTGGAAGGTAAGCGGGCTTTCGCACAGGCCGGCGATCATGGTCTCGCGGCCGGCCTCGATGCGCTTGGCGATGGCGATTTCGCCTTCGCGGGACAGAAGCTCGACCGAGCCCATTTCACGCAGATACATACGGACCGGGTCGTCGGTGCGTTCAAGGGTCGAGCCGGTGCGGCCACCGGTGGTGACGGCGGATGTCTTCTTCGGCGCGGCTTCAACAGCGGTGCCGGTGGCGGGCGCATCGCCCTCTTCGTCACCGTCTTCGGATTCTTCGTTCTCCACCACCGTGATGCCCATTTCAGAGAGCATCGACAGGGTGTCTTCGATCTGTTCGGAGGAGACTTCTTCGGACGGCATCACCTTGTTGAGCTCGTCATAGGTGACAAAGCCGCGCGCCTTGGCTGCCTTGATCATCTTCTTGACGGCTGCGTCCGACATATCGAGGAGCGGGCCGTCCGCGCCTTCTGCCGGTGTCTCGGTTTCTGCTTCTGCTGCTGCCGCTTTGCTCGCCATGTGGTCGTGCAACTCCGTATATGCGTCCTGAAATGGGGCACATTGAGCCCGCATCCCGGAAAATCTCTAAATGTCTTAGGCTATTCAAAGCTGCCTTAATCGGGCGTCTGAATGCCTTTTTCGTCGTGTCAGCGTGCGAAAAACCGCCGTCTGACAAACAAATCGCGAGCAATCCGCGTGCCGGTTGGAGCATTCCGCTTCCTGCAACCGGTCCCCGCGCTGCCCGCGCCTTCAATTCCGTGCTGGCCTAGCCAGCTTTGTCCTGAAGCCCCTGCTCCAGCATCATCCGCTTGATCTGCTCGAGCCTGGACCAGTTCTCCTCGCTCGGGTCCATCTCGAAATCAGCCTGTGCGCGTTGCAGATCGGCTTCAAAACCGCCCGCCGCGCACTCCTTCAAGGTAGCGTGGAAGCCCTCCTCGGCAATCACCGGGTCCGCCTCACCGCCCGAAAAAGCGACTGTTTTCAAGGTTTCATCAGACAAAAGCCGATGCGCCACGTGGCTCAACCCATGGGTTTCCAAGTGGGTGTGCAGCGCCGTCCTGTCAAGATGGTCCCCTTGCGCCGATACATCTATGATTTCATTAAGCAAACTGTCAAGCGACGGGTCGGAAATGCTGACCCCCGCCAGGGCCTCCGCGTGGTCCGCCACCAGCCAGGGATGGTTGAGCACGGTCAGCACCAGCAACTCATGGGCGCGGCTTGTGGCAGGTGCCCCGCCGCGGCCCAGAGAACTGCGCTTCAGGGACGGTGTGGCCCCAAGGGAGGCCCGGTTGAAGCCACCGCCTCCAAAGCCGCTTCCGCCAAAACCGCCCCCGCTGCGGCGGTTACCCCCTGACCG
>JANQMQ010000622.1 GCA_028279995.1 Candidatus Phaeomarinibacter sp.
ATCACTCCCTGCCGCCCAGCGCACCCCGCGTGGTCCTGGGTGAGACCGCTGCAGGCGGCGCGCCATGAGTACGGACAAGTCGGTGCAGATTATCGAGTCGCCAAATGGGGACCCTGCTTTTGCAGCGGTGCCGATCGAGACCTACCGGATCATGGTTCGCGACCTGGAAGCCTATCGCGATCTCAAGACAGGCGTGACTGAATTGCAGGCGCTGGATGACGGTCAGGCTGTTCTGCCCGCCGACGTCGCGCACCGCATTGCCGATGGCGACAACCCGGTCCGTGTCTGGCGGGAGCACCGGGGCCACAAGGCTGTGGCGCTGGCCCGCATGGCCGGCATCAGCCCTGCCTATCTGTCGGAGATTGAAACCGGCAAGAAGGAAGGCACCTTCCGCACCATGGCGGCACTGGCCCGGCATCTGAACATCAGCCTGGATGACCTCGCGCCAATGGCCGATGATCAGGATGCGGACAGCCTGCGTCAGGCAGGACGCGAGGCTGCCTTCAAGGCCGAGATCGCGGGCATTCGCGCGTCCATCTCCAGCGGTGCCTTCGACAGCGGCGCTGTGCGCAAGGCAGCAGCACGGCTGGAACGCGACATGGATGCGATGGTGTCCGATGGTGCGGAACCTATCTGGGCCTCGAAGCTGACCGCTGCCCTTACTGAGATCGTGGCACTGGTCGATCAGGCTGAGCAGGACATTGTGGCGACCGCCCGCACGGCACAGAGCCGGCTGGAAGACATCATCTCCAACGATGCTTTTGCGATCGCGACCAAATCCCGGTCGCGGAAAGGAGTAAATGCCGCCGCGAAAGCTGATCCGGAGCCGGTTGCCTCATCACATCCAAAACAGATCGCGGGCGAGTAAACCGTTCAGGTCAGGCAGCCTTGGCGCTTGCGGGCCTGGCGGCGACTATCGTCTCATCCCAGTAGCGAAGCACCACATCGGCGCGATCCGTTGCGACACTGTCGAACAGAGCGGTCAGGCGATTTACTTCGGTTACGGTGTGCGATGTGTTGTTGCGGTGACTTGCCACCAGCAAGGCGAACTGCAGGTACTCACGGCGGGTCATTCCCAGAGCCTTGGCCGCCACCGCCAGAGCTTCGCCTCCCTTGTCCATGACGATGTGGGCGGCAGTGGTGGGGCGTATGTCCGCATTCTTCACGATGAGACCGACGACCTTGCGCAGATCCGGGCCACGGGCCGCTGTGAGCAGTTCTTCGCCGAGACTTGGGCCATAGCGCCGCTGTGGTGCCATGAGGCTCAGGGCGCGTATCATGTCGGGATCGCCTGAGAACGCTTCCATGCCTTCGTCGATGGCGTCGTTCAGCGCTTCGCGCAGCATCCGCCGGTCAGCCGTGAAGCGGTTGACGATCTCCAGACGCAGGCTGGACGAAGCCCACCAGAACATGGTGTGGGCAAGGGCGGGTGTGATGTCCTCCCGCACGGCCAGCAGGTCGCACAGGGCGGGTTCCTTTTCACTCAGGCTGACGATGCGCTCAAACCCCTGATTGGAAAACTGGGCACGCTTGTTGCCGGCGATTTCCATCAGCGCTTCCGGTTCGCCGGTAGCGATCAGTGCATCGGTTACTGAGGAAGACAATTCCTTACGCTTCGAAGTCGCCACCCAATGCTCGCGCCCTTTGGCCTGGATCACGTCTATGAGATCGCTGTCGGCAAGGGCTTGGGACTTTTCAAGCAAAGGCCGCGCCACGGAAATAACATCATGGGCCAGTGTTGCAATGACTTCGTGCGGAGCGTCGGCACGGTCGGCAAGCCGGGCCGCGAGACGGGCACGCAGATCAATTTCGATGTGGCCAACGAGTTGCGCCAGCATCTGGTCAACCAGGCGGCGCTCCTGCGGTGTGAGCTGGCTCTCCGGCAGGAGGGCAATGTCCGTCAGACGGCGGACGATCAGGGCACGCGCCTTGCCGGCCTTGTCCTGAGCCAGGGCGACGAGCCCGAGCATCTCTTTTGCTTCCTGTCCCAAGGTCTGATCCTGGCACTCACCGGCCATGGTCATATCCTTCCTCAACGTCATGTCCCTTTTGCATTGTGGAAAAGGATTGCCGAGGGGCCTTGAGAAGACGCCAAAACTGAGGCCTGCATTCGATTTTATAGCGCGATAGATTTGTGCGGGTTTTTACGGGAGTTTTAAGAG
>JANQMQ010000658.1 GCA_028279995.1 Candidatus Phaeomarinibacter sp.
TCCAGGCCGCCATGTGAATGCTCGTCAGTTCGACGATAAACCCGGACGCGAAGGAGCCGATGGGGCCGCCGCCGGCAAAGCCGAGCTGGAAGATCGCCAGCACCCGCGCACGGTGCGTCGGCGGCGCAGCAAGCTGCACGATGGTCCGGCTCATGGTCATCGACGTCCCGGCGCCCAGACCCCAAGCAAAACACAATACGCACATGACCCAGAAAGGCGCAGGCACACCGATGAGAAACAGGATGACGGCGCCGCTGGACAGGCTGCACGTCATGATCAGTCCGCGCCGGTGAATGTGCCCGAAGCGCAAGAGTGCGAAGGTGGCAATGATCGTCCCGCCCCAGAAACAGATGTTGACGATCGCAATGCCGCCCGCCGCGCCGCCATAGAAATTCGTAACGAGCAGCGGCAGCAACACCATGAAGCTCCCCACATACAGGACACCGACAGCGAACATGCTCAGGATGACCGGCAGCAGGATAGGGGATGCCGCAACTTCTGATATGCCGTCCCGCATGTCCGCAACGGGGTGAGACGGTGGCCGGTCCAGCGGCGGCGCCGGCGGCAGCTTGCGCACCATCAAGGCGCCGGAGAACATGACGACGGATTGAAGCACCAGAAGGGCGGGGACGGCCGCAAGGGTTGCGAAGGCGGCGGCGATCATGCCGGCGAACTGGCCAATGAACTGTACGCCTGTCGCCAGGGTGACGGCCCGCTGAATATCGGTACCGAAGGCTGCTCCCGCCACATTGGACAGGAGCGAGTCCCGCGCCGGGATCGCGAAGGCGGACAACGTGCCCATGGTCAGGGCATAGGCGATGATCCACTCGTACTTGAGGTGCCCCCCAAAGACGATGAGCCCCAGCGCCAGCGGCGGCAGGGCGGCGACACAGTGCAGTCGGATCAGTAGCGCCCGCGTATCGCGCCGGTCTGCAAAGGCACCGCCAAAAATCATGAAGACGAGAGACGGCGCCATCAGTGCCGTCTGCGCCATGCCGACCCGGAACGGAGTTTCGCCCAGCACGCCGGCAACCAGCCAGGAGAACAGCACCATCTGCAGGCCAAGACTGCTGAACCAGGTACCAAGGCCGCCCAGATACCAGCCGAAGAGAGGCCGGTCGCCCTCGTGCTGCGTCTTCTCACCGGGTTGATCAGTCAAAACAGGGGCTTTCGTAAGTCAGGTCTTCACGACCTTGAGGCGAGAGGTCACGGAATCAGGCAGCAACCATATGTGATTTGGGTTTCTCTATGACGCTTATGTGAAGTTTGAGTGTCAATAGGTATTGCCGCCAAATCCTTAAGGCCTTGGCAAGCGCTTTTTTCTAGCGTTGTGCTGAAAACTGAACCGGCCGAGTGCCAATAGTATGTAACTGCGTATCAGGTGGACGCCCATGACCGACTACATGGAGCAGCTGATTGAGCGACGCACTCCGGTGTCGCCGTCCACGCCGTGCTTTGACGTCTATGAACAGTTCATGCGCGAGCCGGATGCCCTGTGTGTGCCGGTCGTCGAGAACGAACAGGTCATCGGTTTGGTCAACCGGCAGGACTTTTTGCTGCGCTATACCTATCAGCTGGGCCCGGATCTGTATGGCAAACGCCCCATTATTCATCTCACCGACAAGACACCCATGATCGTGGATGTGTCCATGCCGTTTGATGCCCTCGGCAACCTGATTGTGAAAGCGCGTGCCGGTGGTCTTCTGAGTGGCTTTGTAGTCGTTCGCGATGGGCGCTATTTCGGTGTCGGCAATGCGCTCAGCCTTGTGAGGCTGATGCTTGACGTGAGTGAGCGCCGCTCGGAAGCATTGGAAATCGAGCGCCAGCGCGTCGAGGATGCAAATCGCTCAAAGACCGAGTTTCTGGCCAGCATGAGCCATGAATTGCGCACACCGCTCAATGCCATCATCGGATTTACGGACTTCATCAACAGCGAGCCTTTTGGCCCGGTGCAGCCCTCGAAGTACGGTGAGTACATCGTGGACGTCAATCGCAGTGCAAATCACTTGCTGGGGTTGATCAACGAACTGCTGGACATGGCAAAGATCGAAGCTGGCCGCATGGAACTATGTGAGGAAGAGTTCCCGGCAGCGTTGCCCGTCGAGGAAGCATTGCAGATGCTGAAACAGTCAATCAGCGATGCCGGACTCAACCTCGAGCAGCATCTGACGGGCGAGGAAATTCATCTGTATGCGGATCGCCAGATGGCGTTGCAGGTGATGCTCAACCTCTTGTCCAATGCTATCAAGTTCACGCCCCATGGCGGCAAGATTATCGTGCGCTCACAGCGGGTGCCGGACGGGATGCTGCTGAGTATTGAGGACACCGGGATCGGTATCCCTGAAAACTACATTCAGCGAATTCTGCAACCATTCGAACAGGTGGAAAACGCGATGAGCCGGTCTAGGCCTGGCACCGGTCTCGGTTTGCCACTAGCCAAGGCGATGATCGACGCCCATGGCGGAACGATGGCGATTCACAGCAAACTGGGCAAAGGCACCCGCATCGACATTCACATTCCGTCGTCGCGCGTCATCGAACTAAACCCCGATGCTGAGGTCCAAAACACAGCTGCATAGATGATCACAATTCAGCAGGGGTTCAGGGCATCAAAGGCGGAGAACGCAAGTTCGGTGGCTGGCTGGTCCAGCAACTCCGGTTGCCACTCGGCCTGATTAACGACCTTTTGCGCAAGCTGTCGGAAGCTGGCTGCCTGCGGAACCTTCAGGCATTGCACACGATCCGCATCTTCGTTGGAGTGCTGCTTGGCGGTCAGCCGGTTGCGGGTCATGACCTGATGACTGCGAAACAGCCCGGACAGGAAATGGTTGCAGTGATAGATCGCGACTGAGTCCTGCGGCGTCTTGCCGACCTCAAAGTCCTTCACTGCCTGCTGGCAGGCATTGTAGAGGTCCCGACCGGACTCAACACGTGGCTTGCCCATGGCCGTACCGGCCAACACCAGAAGGGCGAACAGCGTGAAAAGGGTGGCTCTCAGCCGGGCATATGCACTGCGAGATGTGTCCATCCCCAAAGCCTAAGCCGGGGAGGCCGCCCCGCCAAGTAAATCCGGAGCAGCGCTTGCTAAAGCGGGGTTGGGCCAATCTGCTGATCTTCAAACATCCGGTTGCGTCCAAGCCCGTCCGATGACCCGCAGATCATCGACGCCTTGCGCCAGCCCGAACGGTAGGCTGCGTCCTGTGCAAAGGCATCTTCATTGCGAAACGTCTTGGTCGCAAAGCCGCGCTGCCTGTTTTGTGCTGTGCGGCAGCCATCCGCATAGCCTGCCTGATAGGCGGGCAGCCGTTCCAGGTCCCGGTCAGGCTCATGAGCACACCCGGCCACGGAAAGGGTCATCAATGCGGTGACAACAGGAACTAAAAGCAAGCGCGCCACGGTTTTTCTCCTGTGAATGCCAAAGCGGCATTCTTTTTACAAAAATTTTGGTGACCGTATCAGACCCGGGCAGGCGATGCGATGGGGCGTGAGAAACGCAGTAAACACGGCTGTATCCA
>JANQMQ010000661.1 GCA_028279995.1 Candidatus Phaeomarinibacter sp.
CCAGAGCCAGCAGGGCAAACATCACCGCCGGGCCCGCGCCCTGGTCGATGGCGGCAGCGCCCCCGAGAAACGCGGAGAACGTAAAAAGCGGCCCTGGAACAGCCTGAGCCAGTCCGTACCCGGCCGTGAACTCGGTGGCGCCGACAAGACCGGGTGCCACCGTTTCAGCCTGCAACAGCGGCAGCACCACATGGCCCCCGCCGAATACCAGCGCACCGGACCGGTAGAAGCCGTCAGCGATCTGCACCGCGAGTGACTGGTTTTGTGCCGCCAGCAGCGGCAAACCAACAAGCAGGAGCACAAAGACCGCCAGCAACGCCAGGGAAGCAGGTCGTGAGACCGCCGGTGCAAATGCCGTTTCGTCCGCAGATGCCGCTGCCGCTGCCCGAAAGACGACAAGGCCGACTACAATTCCCAATGCTATGGCAATGAGTTGGCCGGATACCCCGCCAAGATAGAGCGTCACAGCGGCGGCGGTGACTGCAAGTGCAAACCTGGGGAAATCAGGAGTGAGGCTCCGGCTCATGCCGATAAGTGCATGTGCCACGACCGCAACCACCACCGCCTTGAGGCCTTCCAGCAAACCAGCGGGAACCCCCTCGCCAAGGTGCAGCAACGATAGGGCAGCAAGCGTCATGAGCACTGCCGACGGCAGCGTGAACCCGGTCCATGCAGCAAGCGCCCCCCATGGGCCCGCCTTGAGCATGCCGATCGCCAGACCCACCTGGCTTGACGCCGGGCCGGGCAGAAACTGGCACAAGGCAACAACGTCCGCGTAGGCCTCATCCGTCAGCCATTTGCGGCGCGACACGAACTCATCCCGGAAATAGCCAATGTGCGCCACAGGGCCGCCGAATGCTGTGAATCCCAAGCGCAGGAAGGCGAAAAATACGTCCGACTTCAAATTACTTTCGCCCCAATAGTCACCGGATGGCCACCGAATCTTTACACCAAGCATTCACCATAGCCGCTTGAATAAGACAGGCTGGTGACAGTTCCACCGGTCGTCTTGCCGCATCGAAGGGCGCAAAGACAGGTTCGGCTATTCGGCATATGAACACGACCGCTGACAGATTGGCAGATCTTGCAGGATTGCTGCAGGACCGGACACCGGAAGGTCGTCGCGGACTGCTGGCCTGTGTCACGGAACTGTATGTGTCAGGGGCCGACAACTGCACCGAGGCAACAGCGGAGGCCTTTGGAGCGCTGCTATCAGACCTTGCTGATCTCGCCGGCCCGGAGGCTCAACGGGAGCTTGCGACCGCCATCAGTGAACTGCGTTTTCCACCACATCGCCTCATCGACTATCTACTACGACAGCCCGGCTGGGTGGCGGCTCCATTTCTTGCAAGAACCCAGATCTTTGACGAGGCAGCGCTGATGTCGCTAGTCGATACTCATGGCGAGTTTCATGCGGCGGGTATCGCCCAGCGACAGGGTTTGTCGTCCGCCCTGGTGCGGAAAATACTGACAACCAATGGGGATGCAGCGCTGATCGCGCTGGCTGAGAACCACGATGCGCCACTGCAGCGAGCTGATTTCGAGACACTAAAGGCCGCCGCCCCTGCCCTGCCTCACCTTCTGGCCGCGCTTGCCCACCGGCAGGACCTTCCCGCAGATGTGGCCGTTACCCTGATGTGGCACACCGGCCCATACCATGGAAAACAGGGTCTGCATCACGCGCTGGCCGTGACTCCGGAAACGCTGTCACTTGCCCTTGAAGCCTCGGCTGCCATCGGCCTGAAGACGGGGAAGCCAGCGAAACATCCCGAGGAAGCAGCTTCCTACGCCGTCCAGAAACATGCACGCCATGAACTAAAAGAACCACTCCTGATCCGGCTCCTGCGCGATGGAGACATGGACCGGTTCTACGCCTGTCTCGACAAGCTTGCCGGCATTGACCGGGCCACCGCGGAAGCCATCATGGCGGAACCAAGCGGATATGCCTTGATGATCGCATGCCGCGCGGCCCGTTTCGCACGTTCAACATTTTCCACCCTGACGCGCCTTATCGATAGCGGGCAGGCCAGGAGCTCAACCCATACCTTTGAGTTGATGACCGCGTTTGAAACGACGCATGACGCGGCGGCGGAACAGCTGCTGGGTTTCTGGGAAGTGCTTCTTGCCGGTGCAGAGATGGCCGAGCCGCATGAAACGCGGGAAGCGGTCTAGTCCGGAGTTGCCGGCTGCTGCGGAGGCTCAAATACTTCGGGTGCACCTGCCGGCAGGCTTTCGAGATAAACGGACGTAGACGGGAATGCGAAACCGGTCCCTGCCCCATCCACAATATCCTTGATGGCGAACGCCAGCCGTTCCTTCGCTTCAAGCCACTCTCCCCAGACTGTGGTCCGGGTAAAGCAGTAAAGCATGATGTCGATGGAACTGTCGTTGAAGGCATCAATACGCACAAACATCGGAACTTCCGGCGGCTTCGCGAATTCTTCCGACCCAAGGATGTAGGCCTCGATGCCATTGCGGATCTGCTGAAGCTGCTTCTTGGAACTGCGATACTCGACACCGATCTTCCAGTAAATGCGCCGGTGGGTCATGGCAGAGAAATTCGTCACCGCGCCATCAGCAAACTCCGTATTCGGAACATACACCGGGGCCTTGTCGAAGCGGCGGACACGGGTTGAGCGAAAACCGACCTGTTCTACGGTTCCCTCGACGACACCATCGACCTTGACCCAATCGCCAACGCCAAAGCGCTTTTCCACCAGGATTGAAAGGCCGGCAAGGAGGTTCTTGAACAGGTCCTGTGCTCCCAGCGCGACGGCCACGCCAAAAAGGCCAAGGCCGGCGATCAGCGGTGCAACCTGAATGCCCCAGATCTGCAGGATGGTTGCGAGACCCAACAGGACGACGCCGATCCGGGTCGCGGTTATGAGCCAGTCCACCATCTCACGCGTCAAAACGACTTCGAGGCGCTTGAACACCAGTGTCAGAGG
>JANQMQ010000675.1 GCA_028279995.1 Candidatus Phaeomarinibacter sp.
TGTGTTGCTGTCGCCGACATTCTTGCGACTCATGCGCGCCACCACTATGAGCGTGGCTTCGGAAACTTACGTCGAAGCCGCCCGTAGCATTGGGTGCAGCGAAGCCTGGATCATAACCAGACATATCCTGCCGAACGTCATCTCACCCCTGTTTGTGCAGATCTCGGTCTTTGCCGGTGTGGCCATGCTGGCCGAAGCAGGCTTGAGCTTCCTTGGTCTCGGCACCCAACCACCGGACTCTAGCTGGGGCGCAATGGTCGGCCGCGGATTCAGGTACATCGACCACGCCCCTTCACTGATTTTATTCCCGGGTCTTGCCATTGCGATTACGGTACTCGCCTTGTACACGATTGGCGACGGCCTGCGCGACGCGCTCGGCCGCGAAGTGCGAACGGACACCTGATGCTGCTGACGGTAGACAACCTCAACGTTGAGTTCCTCACCGAACACGGTTGGGTCAGGGTGGTCGATGACGTGAATTTCGACATCGCCCCCGGGGAGACGCTGGGATTGGTGGGTGAGTCTGGATCAGGTAAGACAGTAAGCGCGATGTCCATCATGCAACTGATCCCCAACCCTCCCGGCCGCATCAGTCAGGGTGGGATTTTTCTGGATGGGGAGAACCTACTCAGCCTGCCCGATGAACAACTTCGACAACGCCGCGGCCGCGATATCGGCATGGTATTTCAGGAGTCCATGACCAGTCTCAATCCCGCCTTCACTATAGGTGAGCAGATAGCGGAAACCGTGCGGACTCACCTGGGTTTGAGCAGGCGCGCGGCTATGGCGCGGGCGGTGGAAGCATTGGACCTGGTGCGCATTCCCGACCCCCACCAGCGTGCCAGGGCCTATCCACATGAATTCTCCGGCGGCATGCGGCAGCGCGCGGCCATTGCCATGGCGCTGGCTTGTGAGCCAAAGCTGCTTATTGCGGATGAACCGACCACTGCGCTGGATGTCACGGTACAGGCCCAGATCTTAGAGTTATTGCGCCAACTGCAAAACCGTTTCGATATGGGGGTGCTGTTTGTCACCCACAATCTCGGCGTGGTCGCGGACATCTGTGACCGCGTTGCGGTGATGTACGCCGGTCAAATCGTCGAGACAGCCCCGGTGGAAGAACTGTTCAGACACCCTCAGCATCCATACACCGAAGGGTTGCTGCGTGCCATGCCCCAACTCGGCCAAGCAGGACAGCGCCTGCAGGTTATCCGGGGCGCCCCGCCGGTACCTTGGGATATGCCCCCGGGGTGCCGTTTTGCACCACGCTGTCCATATGCAAAACCCATTTGCGAGCAACACCCCCCTAACCTGGAGGGCGATCACCTGCATGGCAGCCGTTGCCCATTACATGCGAAGCTAAGCCTCCGGGGTACGACTCATGCTTGAAGTACGCGGGTTGTCCGTGACCTTCAAGATAGGGAGTGGGATGCTGACGCGACGGCGTTCGCTGCGGGCAGTTCGAGAGGTGGACTTGACCGTAGCGGCTGGCGAAACATTGGCAGTTGTCGGTGAGTCCGGTTCCGGTAAATCTACGCTGGCACGCGCCGTCATGCGGCTGCTACCCATCAGCAGCGGCCGGATCATCCTTGACGGTGACGACCTTACCGCCTTAACAAACACGGCACTACGGCAAGTGCGACCCAAGCTACAGATGGTCTTTCAAGACCCGTACGCCTCTTTGAACCCATCCAAACTCATCCACAATATCGTCGCAGAACCCCTGCTTGTGCACGGACATGCACGGGGACCGGCGTTGGACGCTGAAGTCCTGAGGCTGTTGACACTGGTCGGACTGGATTCGCATCACTTAAACCGCTATCCGTATGAATTCTCAGGCGGACAGCGCCAGCGCATCGCCATAGCACGCGCCATCGCGCTGAAGCCAAAACTGCTGGTTCTGGACGAAGCGGTCAGTGCTTTGGACGTATCCACCCAGAACCAGATCCTTAACCTGCTCGAAGACCTGCAGGCAGAATTCGGCATGGCGTACCTGTTTATTTCTCACGACTTGGGTGTTGTGAGGCACATCGCCGATCGGGTTGCGGTCACCTATCTGGGCCGCATCGTGGAACAAGGCCCGGTTGAGGGCATTTTTGACGCGCCTGCACACCCTTACACCCGCGCGCTATTGGTCGCCGTACCCATCCCGGATCCGGTCCGCCAGCGCGCGCGCCGAGCACCGCCATTGGCCGGTGAGATTCCCAGCCCGCTGGATCCACCACCGGGATGTGCGTTCCATGGCCGCTGCCCGTTCGCCCAGCCCGTTTGCAGTGAACGTATGCCGGAGCATGAAGGGGTAACGCAT
>JANQMQ010000700.1 GCA_028279995.1 Candidatus Phaeomarinibacter sp.
TCTGCCGGGGCGCCAAGGCTTGTGACGGGCTTCAGGCTGAAGCCTGACGCGGGCACGCTGACCCTGCTTGTGCCGTCGGCAAAACGTGACCTGCTAGGCGAGGTTGTCGCCAAACGGCTGACCGCTCTGGCTCGTGCGCTGGGTGTCCAGCCGGATGTTCAGATTTCAGACGTTTGACGTGATCTACTGTTACTCAGCAGCTTTCTGAGTGAGGCGCACCGGCTTGATCATCTGATTTTCGATCGCCAGGCACAGTCGGCCATGTTTCAGATCCAGCGCGTCATTGCCGAAAATCTCGCGCCGCCAGCCCCGCAATGCCGACACGTTTGCCTCATCATCTGCCGCAATACGTTCGAGGTCTGACACGTTGCAGATGAGCTTCTGTGCAACGTCGTGGGCTTCGCACTTGTACTTGAGCAGGACCTTTAACAACTCGACCGTTGGTCCCAGGCCTTGCGGCAACTGTTCGGGTGCCTCCGGCATCAAGACCTCACTGGAAGGCTTGTTCAGACCGTTCTGGATTGCATCCAGAAGGCTCTTTGCATGCCGGCTTTGAGCAAAGCCTTTTGGGACGGCTCGCAGGTTGCCAAGGGCATCTGTTGATGTCGGTGCCTGCGTGGCGATTTCCTGAATGGCGTCATCCTTGAGGATACGCCCCCGTGGAACATTGCGCGTCTGAGCTTCACTTTCACGCCAGGCTGCCGCTTCCATCAAAACGGCCACAGCCTTGCGACTTCGATTGCGCAGCTTCAATCGTTTCCAGGCGTTCTCGGGTTTGACTTCATAGGTATCGGGGGCTTGAAGAATGGCCATTTCTTCAGCGACCCATTCAGCCCGCCCGGATTTGGTGATCTTGCGACCCAGATGCTCGTAGACCTGACGCAGATGGGTGACATCAGCGGCCGCATAGCACAACTGTTTGTCGGTCAGGGGGCGGCGGCTCCAATCGGTGAACCTGGATGACTTGTCGACCTGTTCGCCGGTGACCCGCTTAACAATGTTCTCGTATCCCACCGAATCTCCGAAACCGCAGACCATGGCGGCGACCTGCGTATCAAACAGGGGGTCGGGCAGGGTTTTCGCCTCGTTCCAGAAGATCTCAATGTCCTGACGCGCTGCATGAAACACCTTGATGACCGATGTATTGGCCATTAGGGCATAAAAGGCGGTGAGGTCGATGCCATCCGCCAGCGGATCAATGATCAGGGCCTGGCCCTTGGGCGCGGCCACCTGAATCAGGCAAAGAACCGGCCAATAGGTGGAATCCCGCAGAAATTCCGTATCAACGGTCACATAGGTTTCAGTGGAAAGCGTGGCGCAGGCCGCTTCGAGGGCCTTTGTGGTGGTAATAATATCCATGTCACAAATGCTATAGCCGAACCGGGATGGATTGTCGCTAGTCGTGGTTGTTCGGCTGAATGGGCCGGGGAATCTTGACAAGACCCGCACCCCTATGCGCTTCTCCGGCGCATCCGCTCAGTCCTGATTTGTTCAGGTCGGCGCGTCTCCCGAATCTCAAGACTTAACAAGGCTTTTTGCTGCCATGACCCGTTACCGTTCCCATACCTGCGGCCAGTTGCGTGCCGAAGATGTCGGCAAGACCGTGAAACTGTCCGGCTGGGTCAACCGTGTTCGTGACCATGGCGGCCTGCTTTTTGTCGATCTGCGCGATCATTACGGCCTAACACAATGTGTGGCGGACCCGGACAGTCCGGCCTTTCCTGCTGTTGAGGCGCTCCGCGCCGAATGGGTTGTGACCATTGAAGGCGAGGTCGTCGCAAGGTCAGATGAGACGGTAAACGACAAGCTGCCGACGGGCGCCGTTGAAGTCCGTATCACATCAATCGAAGTGCAGTCAGAGGCGCAGGAATTGCCGCTTCCTGTCTTTGGCGACACTGATTATCCAGAAGAAACGCGCTTGCGCTATCGTTTCCTGGACCTGCGCCGTGAACGTATCCACCGCAACATCGTTCTGCGCTCACAGATCATCGCCGATCTGCGCCGTCGGATGACGGAAGCCGGGTTTGGTGAGTACCAGACACC
>JANQMQ010000710.1 GCA_028279995.1 Candidatus Phaeomarinibacter sp.
CGCCCGCACCCTCTTTGCCAGGATGATTGGCGCGACAGCAGATGACATCGCCGTAGTTCCCTCCGCGTCCTATGCGATCGCCAGCGCCGCCCGGAACCTGCCCCTAAGCAAAGGCCAGGACATCATCACTCTGGCCGAGCAGTTTCCCTCCAACGTCTATGTCTGGCAGGAAGCCGCCGCCGACGCCGGTGCATCGGTTGTGACAGTTAAGAAACGACAGGACGGCTGGACCGAGCCATTGCTTGAAGCGATCACCGGCAAGACAGCCATTGTCGCCATTCCACACTGCCACTGGACCGACGGTGCACTGGTGGACCTCGATGCCGTCCGCACCCGCACCCGGGAAGTCGGCGCGGCACTGGTCATTGATGCCTGCCAGTCCATGGGGGCCATGCCGTTTGATGTCGCCCGCTATGATCCGGATTTTATCGCCGCGCCCTGCTACAAATGGCTGCTCGGCCCCTACGCCATGGGCTTCCTCTACGTGGCACCACGGCACCACGAGGGCACACCGCTTGAGCAGACCTGGACCGCCCGCGAGAAATCAGAAGACTTCGCGCGGCTAGTGAATTACGCCACCGGTTTCCAGCCCGGTGCGCGGCGGTACGACATGGGCGAGCGCGCCCAGTTCCACCTGATGCCCATGGCCACGGCCGCCCTTGAGCAAATCCTCGACTGGGGCGTCGACAGCATTGCCGCAACCCTGATCGAGAAAACCCGCACCCTCACGAAGGACGCCGCAACCCTCGGCTTTGCCGCGGAACCTGAAAGCCGTCGCGCCGGTCATTATCTTGGACTCACCCGCGAAGCTCCCTTGCCGGACGATCTGCTGGCCAGTCTGGCTGCGGCAAATGTCTTTGTCAGCGTCCGCGGGTCAGCCATCCGGGTAACGCCCCATGTCTATACGTCGGACAGCGACATGGAACGCTTCATGACAGCCTTGGAGTCCGCCCTGTGAGCGACAAGCGCAGCAGCACCGCCTGGGTCCTTCTGGCTGCCCTCACCGCGTGCTGGGCCTCCGCCTTTACCTTCACCGCCATGGCCCTCAAAGGCATGTCCCCGGAATGGCTCGTCGTATTCCGTCAGTTCATCGCTGCAGCCTTGCTCTTTCCGCTGGCGCTGAAACTGGGGAAGCTGACGGATGTCCCGCGTGCTGCCTGGGGCTGGCTGACGGCTCTTGCGGTCGTGGGCAATGTCGCACCGTTCTATGTCATCAGTTGGGGCCAGCAACACATCGAGTCCGGCCTGGCCGCCATATTCATCACCACGATGCCGCTCATGACACTGGCGCTGGCACATGTATTCGTTCCCGGCGAACGCATGACCGCACGGCGGCTGCTTGGCTTCCTCACAGGCCTCGCCGGCGTAGCGCTCATCGTCGGCCCGGAGGTGCTCCTTGATGTGGGGACGGCCAACATCGAACTGCTGGCCCAGGGGGCCATGCTCTTCGGAGCTGTTCTGTTTGCCGCCAACGCCATCATTGCCCGCAACATGCCGCCAATGGATTTGTGGGGCCGGTCAGCCTTCACGACCGGCATCGCCTTCATCGTGATCCTGCCTCTGGCCCTCGCCACGACACCGCTGCCTGCGGACATACCTGGACCGCAATCTCTTCTGGGTATTGTCGGCACCGGTATCTTCGCCACCGGCCTGGCCACAGTGATCTACTACCGGTTGATCGATGAAGCGGGACCGACATTCATGTCCCTGACCAACTACCTGGTCCCACCCGTTGCCCTCATCGCAGGCATCATCGTCCTGGGTGAGCAGCCGACGCTGTGGGCGCTGGCAGGCTTGGCCCTCATCCTCGTCGGCATTGGCATCGCCGAACTCAAGCGCAAGCGTGCCTGACGTTACAGATCAAACTGAAATCTCGCCCTTGAGATAGTCCGCGCACGTCCCCTCGATGATCACACGATCATCCGCCAGCCGGGTCCAGATCGTACCGCCGCGTGGCGACATCTGCCGGGCCACCATCTGCTCCTTCTTCAGCTTGCGCGTCCAGAACGGCGTGACATCGCAAAAGGCCGATCCGGTCACATGGTCTTCATTGACGCCATGGGCCGGGGCGAAGACACGATTCACAAAGTCGAACCCGGATCCCTCATCACCGGGCGCCGTCGCAATCACCACCTGATCGCGCGGCGCGGCAAACCGGGCCAACGGTTCGAATGCCGGCGTGAGCCGGGCAACTTCAGCCGCACTGTCAAACACAGCAATCAGATTAGCCCCACTGAGAACCATCCGTGGCCGCACACCAAGCATCGCCCCCAATTCGCGCGGCTCCGCCATCGGCTTCGACGGGCGCGCCGGGAAATCCATCACAAGGCGGCCTTCATCGCCGCGGGACACAGTGAGCCTGCCCGACAGCGTCTCGAAGGACACGTTGGCAGCATCAGGCGTGAGGTGGTTCAGGATCACATAAGCCGTTGCAAGCGTCGCATGCCCGCACAGCTGCACTTCCACAGTCGGTGTGAACCAGCGCAGCCTGTACTCGTCATCTCCCGGCACAAAGAAAGCTGTTTCAGCCAAATTGTTCTCAGCGGCAATCGCCAGCATCTGCTCGTCGGTCAGCCATGCATCGAGCGGCACGACCGCCGCCGGGTTCCCCTCAAAGGGCTTGGAAGCAAAAGCGTCGATCTGAAAAAGCGTCAGCGGCATGAGATATCCCCCGCAGGCTGGCAACCGGCATCAGGAAGGATCGCGCAACACCCAGCCATGGTCGAGCGGCCCTGCACCGGCACCGATCTTCGGCGCGTGTGTCATAGCCATATGCACATAGTCACGCGCATCTTCCACTGCATCCACAACATCCCTGCCCTGCGCCAGCAAGGTTGCGATGGCGCTGGCCAGCGTGCAGCCGGTGCCATGGGTCGACGTCGTGTTGATGCGCGGGCTGGTGAACGTGCGGATTTCAGTCGGTGTCGCCAGCACATCCACCACGACATCGCCGCCCAGATCCCCCCCGGTCACGAGCACACAGTCCGGCCCTGAGGCGAGCAACGCCCGCGCCGCCTCACGCACGTCACCCGCTGTCTTGACCGGCTGGTCAGCAAGCACGGCAGCTTCATGGATGTTCGGTGTGGCAATGAACGCCAGCGGTAGCAGCCGCCCGATCAGTGCCGCCTCGGCCTCCTGCTGCAACAGGCGGTCCCCTGACGTGGCAACCATCACCGGGTCAACCACCAGCGGCGGCACCTCGTCATAAGCCTCAATGGCATCCGCAACAGACATGATGATCTCCGCCGAGTGCAGCATGCCCGTCTTGAAGGCATCAACGCCGATGTCGGAAATGACTGCATCCATCTGCTGGCGGACGAGTGCAGGCCGTAGCCCCTCAACCCCATGAACACCGGTCGTGTCCTGGACGGTAATGGCCGTCACAGCGGTGGCCGCATAGCCGCCGAGCGCCGTCACGGTCTTGATGTCCGCCTGAATACCGGCCCCGCCGCCTGAATCAGACCCGGCGACAATCAGTACCCGCGCCAGGTCAGAGGGCGTGATCTCGCTCACGCGGAGCGACTCTCGATAACGGTGCAGATGTCATTCACAACCCGCTCGACCAGCGCATTGTCGTCCCCTTCCGCCATGACGCGGATCAGCGGCTCGGTACCGGACTTGCGGATGACCAGACGGCCCGTGTTACCAAGCGCCTGTGTACCCGTCTCGATGGCGTCCTTGACCTGATCATCTTCCAGCGGCGCACCGTCGCGGAACCGCACATTGCGCAGCAGCTGCGGCAGCGGATCAAACAGATGACAAATCTCGCTCAGGGGTTTTTGCGTTTCCGCCAGCACCGCCATCACCTGCAAAGCGGCAATCAACCCGTCGCCGGTCGTTGCGAAATCAGACAGCACCACATGGCCGGACTGTTCGCCACCAAGGTTAAAGCCATTGGCGCGCATGTGCTCCACCACGTAGCGGTCACCGACCTTGGTGCGGGCGAGCTTCATGCCTTTGCCTTCAAGATACCGCTCAAGACCAAGGTTGCTCATCACCGTTGCAACGATACCGCCGCCCTGAAGCAATTGCTTGTCGGCCCAGGACTGCGCAATGGCGGCCATCACCTGGTCGCCATCAACTGTCTCACCACGCTCATCCACAATGATGACCCGGTCCGCATCCCCATCAAGCGCAATGCCGATATCAGCCCGCAGCTCGCGAACCTTGCTGGCCATCATGTCGACAGCCGTGGAACCGCAGCCTTCATTGATGTTGGTGCCATTGGGTTCAACGCCGACCGAAAACACTTCCGCGCCGAGTTCCCACAACGCAGCAGGCGCCACCTTGTAGGCAGCGCCATTGGCGCAATCCACCACGACCCGGATGCCGTCGAGGCTCAGATGCCGCGGGAAGGTCCGCTTGGCGAATTCAATGTATCGAGCCTGCGCGTCCTCAATACGCTTCGCACGCCCGATGCTCGAGGGTGCTGCAAGGCCATCTGCCAGGCCGTTGTCCATGTGATGTTCGATCGCATGCTCGACATCATCGGAGAGCTTGTAGCCGTCGGGTCCAAACAGCTTGATGCCATTATCACCAAAGCCATTGTGCGAGGCGGAAATCATCACACCAAGATCTGCCCTCAGCGAGCGCGTCAGCATCGCCACCGCCGGCGTCGGCAGCGGGCCGAACTGGAAGACGTCCATGCCGACAGATGTAAATCCAGCGACCAGCGCATTTTCGATCATGTAGCCCGACAGGCGCGTATCCTTGCCGATCACCACCCGGTGGCGGTGCTCACCGCGCGTGAAAACACGCCCGGCTGCCATGCCCACCTTCAGGGCAGTTGAAGCGGTCATCGGTTCAAGGTTTGCACGGCCACGAATGCCGTCGGTTCCAAAATATTTGCGTGACATGAAATGTCCCCCGCGTCGTCCTGCCGGCCTATGCGACCGTTATTTGACGCGCACTATAGACAAAGGCGTTGTTTACTAGGTTAACGAATGTTTTCAGCGTATTACCGGGTTTGCGGCGCATGCGCGCCATCCAGCGCACCGGTGACAGCCAGCGCATCCCGGAGCGCTCCCGGTGCATGGGTGCGGATATAACGGGCTCCGGCCTTCGCTGCAAACATCTCGGCAGCCAGCGTCGCCGGCCCGATATCCGCCACATCCCGGCCGGTCATTTTGCGCAGGAAACTCTTGCGGGAAACCGACACCAGCACCGGAAGATCATACCGCGCTTCCAGGCGGTTCAGGTCACGCAGCACGGTGAGAGAGACATCCGGATCGGTCCCCAGAAAGAATCCCATTCCCGGATCCAGAACACACCGCTCGCGCGCAATCCCGGCTGCCTGCAATGCAGCGAGCCGTGCGTCAAAAAAGGAGAATATCCGGTCCCATATGTCCGCGGCGTCGACATCCTGCCGCTGCGCCCGCCCACGCCCCTGCACCCCATGCATGATGATGAGCTTCGCCGACGCACTGGCCAGCGCCGGATATATCTCCGCATGCGGAAACCCCTGAATGTCATTGAGGTAGGGAACACCATGCCCAAGTGCCCACAGCTGAACATCAGGCTCGAAACTGTCGACCGAAACGGGAATACCCGCCTCGACAAGCTGCGGCAACACACGGCCCAGGCGTGCAATTTCCTCAGCCGCCCCCACATCCGCAGAATCCGGATGGCTGGACGCCGGCCCCAGATCAATCATGTCTGCGCCCTGCGCCACCAGCGCCTGGGCGTGATCCACCGCCGCCTGCGGGTCGAGATATCTGCCACCGTCAGAAAAGGAATCGGCGGTGATGTTCACAATGCCAAGCAAGGTCGGCGAAGAGGTCATGAGGGAAACATCCAAAAAAGCGAAAGGCCCGGGAGCATAAACGCCCGGGCCTTTGCGAAACAGTGGTGGCAGCGCCTAAGTGCCCTGCGGCTCGGCACCTGGAGGAACGTTGCCGGTATCACCCGACGGACGCCGCCCCGCAGACGGCACCGATGACGGGGTACCCTGCTCAGGGGTGATGTCATCATCCGTATTGCGCTCGGGCTTCGTGCCCTTCAGCAACGCCTTGATCTCATCGCCGGACAGCGTTTCGTATTCCAGCAAGCCCTGGCCGATGATCTCAAGTTCATCCCGCTTCTCCGTGAGGATGCGCGTGGCTTCCTCATGACCGGCCTTCACAAGACGCGCCACTTCAGCATCAATCTGCCGGGCAGTCTCCTCGGAGACGTTCTGATTGCGTGCAACAGAATGGCCAAGGAACACTTCTTCCTGGTTCTCACCAAAGGCGAGAGGGCCAAGAGAGTCCGACATGCCCCAGCGGGTGACCATGTTCTTGGCAAGCTTGGTGGCCTGCTCAATGTCGGAGCCGGCGCCCGCGGTCACGGCATCGTGGCCAAACACAATCTCTTCCGCAACACGGCCACCCATCAGGATCGCCATGCGCGACGTCATCTCCTGACGGCTCATGGAGAGCTTGTCGTCTTCCGGTAACTGCATGACCATGCCCAGTGCTCGACCACGTGGAATGATCGTCGCCTTGTGGATCGGGTCAGTCGACGGCACATTCAGCGCCACCAGCGCATGGCCGCCTTCGTGATAGGCCGTCAGCTTCTTCTCATCATCGGACATCACCATGGTACGCCGCTCCGCGCCCATCATCACCTTGTCCTTGGCATCTTCAAACTCGGACATGGTGACCAGACGCTTGGCCCGGCGCGCAGCCAGCAGCGCTGCTTCATTGACCAGGTTTGCAAGGTCAGCACCTGAGAAACCAGGCGTACCGCGCGCAATCGTTCGGGCATTGACGTCCGGTGCCAGCGGCACTTTGCGCATATGCACCTTGAGGATCTTCTCGCGCCCGACAATGTCCGGATTCGGAACAACAACCTGACGGTCGAAACGGCCAGGGCGCAGCAGCGCCGGGTCCAGAACGTCCGGGCGGTTGGTAGCCGCAATCAAGATGATGCCTTCATTGGCTTCAAAGCCATCCATCTCCACCAGCAACTGGTTGAGTGTCTGTTCGCGCTCGTCATTGCCGCCGCCAAGGCCTGCACCACGATGCCGACCCACAGCATCGATTTCGTCGATGAAGATGATGCATGGTGCGTTCTTCTTGGCCTGCTCGAACATGTCGCGCACACGGCTCGCGCCGACACCAACGAACATCTCCACAAAGTCAGACCCTGAGATCGTGAAGAACGGCACATTCGCTTCGCCCGCCACAGCGCGCGCAATCAGCGTTTTACCGGTGCCGGGAGGACCCACGAGCAGCGCCCCCTTGGGGATACGTCCGCCCAGGCGCTGGAACTTCTGCGGGTCCTGAAGAAACTCAACGATTTCCTGCAAATCGTCCTTGGCCTCGTCCACACCGGCCACATCATCGAAGGTGACACGGCCATGGCGTTCGGTCAGCAGCTTGGCTTTTGATTTGCCAAAGCCCATGGCCTTGCCGCCGCCACCCTGCATCTGGCGCATGAAGAAAATCCACACACCGATCAGCAGCAGCATCGGGAACCAGGAAACCAGAACGCTGAGCAGCGTCGGCGAATCGGACGAACTCGGCCGGGCAGAAATCTGCACACCGCGCTCATAGAGGCGCTCGGTCACATTGGAATTCGGCGGCGCATAGGTGGTAAAGGCCCGCCCGTCCGAAAACGTGCCGGTGATCTTCTCACCCTGAATGGTCACATCCGCCACAGAGCCCGCATCGGCCTCCGCCAGAAGCTCGGAGAAGGTGATGTCGCTTGTTGCCCCCTGCTGGGCCGGAGCCTGAAACAGGTTGAACAGCGCCACCAGCAACAATGCGATGATGACCCAAAGCGCGAAATTGCGAAAATTATTCACAGGATTTTGGTCCTTGTCAGCGCGGGAAGGCTCAAATCAGCCCAAACGCGGCAGTTTCCCTATTGAAAGCCAGCATATTCAAAGATAGGCAGGCAATAAAGGATTACCAGTCCTTAGAGCAATTCCAAAACTGCTTAACGAGCCTTAAATCTCAAAGCCTTAGCCACAAGGGGCATGCGGCTTAAGTGGGCCCGCCCACAAAATCGGAGATAGGTCCAGAGACAATACCGGCCCGCATCGGCCCCAGAAACGCCACATGGTGTCGCGGTGTCGTGCCATCGGCCGCGAAACCAAGTGTCGGCACTTCCAGAAGCGATGTCCCGCAATAGACCGCCGGCACACACACCAGAGCGGCTTGCGGTACCGGTGTTGCAAGAGGGCCAAGCTCATCACGAACCTGTCTGGCGCCCTGCGTCCCCAGTGGCCCGATAGATACGTCCCCTCTCCCGCCGTCCTGGAAAGGCCGAGTAGAGACCTCAAAACGGCCATCCCAGACCAGCGGTTTTATACCCCCCAGTGATACGGATCCGGCAACCGCGCGCTTTTCCCTGAGTGCCAGCACATTGCCGTCCTGAACAACGAAGCGCACTCCGCCCAGCGTCGCTCCCGCGAAATCCGTCTGTTTCAGCCGTTCGAGCAAGGCACGCGTATGGTGCAGGCGCGAAGGATAAGGCGCGCCACTTACAGCCATGACCAGCCGTGACAAGGACCTGAGGCCGATTTCCATCGGCACATCAACAAACCGAGCGCGGTCAATGCGCGCCCAGCCACAGGCATCAAAGCGGGCAGACGCGAGTATGTGGGCATTGGCCCATCCGGCCAGCGCCTCCCGGGCGGTTGCAAGACGGTCAGCCGTCTCGGCTAGCCGCTGCGCCGTCAGCCCTTCCGCCTCAAGCAGCGGCCGCAGTGCCCGCATGCGGACCCGTGCATGCTTCCTGTCCTCGTTTGAGGGGTCAGCCACATAGGCCTGCTGATGGTCGCCAAGCAGCTTCAGAAGATCCTGCCGCGATGTGGCAAGCAAGGGGCGCAGGATACGCAAACCATCGCGTGTCACGTCAGGTGCCATGCCTGACAGCCCATCGACTCCGCTGCCGCGCGCCAGCCGCAGCAACACCGTTTCGGCCTGATCATCCTGCGTATGCGCCACCAGCAGGGCCGCAATGTCGTGCTCCTCACACCACTTGCCCATCAGGTCGTAGCGGATATCCCGCGCCGCGGCCTGAATGCTCACCGTGGGCCGGGCGCCCGTATGGGTCAGAATTGTATGCGCAACGCCAAGAGCCTGTGCCCACTCTCCAACCAGCAGTGCTTCCGACCGCGCTTCTTCCCGCAGGCCATGGTCAACGGTCACAGCATGTAGAGGGCGGCCCGACCGCCTTGCTTCGTCAGCCGCCAGAACCAGCAGCGCCATGGAGTCCGGCCCGCCGGAGACGGCCACCGCAAGTGCGTCGTCCGGTGACAGGTCAAACGGCTTGATCAGGTCATCAAGAACCAGTTCGGGCGATGTGGCTCCCGGCATTAGGCGGCCTACACACAACCGGCGCGGGCGCGCTCCTGCTCTGCGCGCGCCTTCACACTTTGCGGCGCGCCCGGAAAGGTACGCGGCACTTCTGCAAGGGTCAGGCAGGCGTCCTGCGTCTGGCCAAGTGCGGCGAGTGTGATACCAAGCTTGAGCAGGCTGTCCGGGGCTTTCGGACTGGAGGCATAGGTCTGGTACCCGGTCAGGAAGGCACGCGCCGCGTCCTGATACTGCTCACGAACATAGTAGGTTTCACCCAGCCAGTACTGGGCGTTCCCGGCAAGGCTTGTGTCGCCATAGGTCTCAAGGAACTGCGAAAATGCTACCTCGGCGGACGAATAATCACCCTGCCGCAGAAAGCTCATGGCGTATTTGTAGGCTTGGTCCGGTCCACCTTCCGGGAGCCCGGCCGTTGCGGCGGAAGAAAGCTGGCGCGGCGGTGTCAGCTGCGGCGCCGAGGAGGAGACACCGCCCAGCGTCCCTACACTGGCCTGCTGCGCTGCCGAGAGCGGTTTCTCCGCAGGCGCAGGAGCCTGCTGGGCCGCAAGGGGAGCCGGCGCGCCCGCCGGCGCGGTGGACGCAGCTGGCCGCTGCCCGCCGCCCGTGCCTTCTAGGTCACGGAGACGGTAGTCCGTGTCAGCTGCAAAGTTGTCGAGCTTCTGGTTTGCCTGGCGCAGCTCAAACTGCAGCCGTTCCACCTGCCCCGTCATGTCGCGCAGTGATGCTTCAATCTGATCAAGCCGCAACGAGATGCGTGCCGCGTCTGTGGCGCCCAGATCTGCAGCGGGCGCCGGAGCACCCAGCTGAGCCGGTGCCCTGCCCTGATAGACATTGCGCTGCACATCCTGGAGATCGCGCTCCAGCCGCAGCAGCCGGTCATACAGGGCGCGGGTGTCGGTTACCGATTGCTGGGCCTGCGCCGGAAAGGTGCCTGCGGCCAGAACCACGCCCGCACCGACCATCAATGACGGCAAAACAATCAGGGCAAATCTCAGCTTGGGCATGACCAGTCCAGTACGGCGGTATTTCATGAGACGCAAATCACTCCACAAGCTTGGCAAAATTGAGGCCCGGCCCAAAGCCTAAACCACCAGTCCCTTCAAAAGCGATGAATTCCCGCTCCGGCGGCCGGAATCAAAGGGGCGCACACCACGTGGGTGTGCGCCCCGGCAACAACAGTATCTAGGCCCGTCGGCCGTTAGGAGCCTGCGCCCTGAGTCACAACGGTGACTGCACGGCGATTCTGTGCCCAGCAGCTTTCGTCAGAGCAAAGCGCCACCGGGCGCTCCTTGCCGAACGAAATCGTCTGCACGCGGGATGGCTGAACACCAAGGCTTACCAGATAGTCCTTGGCAGAGTTGGCACGCCGCGCACCAAGCGCAAGGTTATACTCGCGGGTACCGCGTTCATCGGCATGACCTTCAAGCGTAACGCGCACAGCCGGATACTGGTTCATCCAGGCCGCCTGACGCTGAAGCGTTGCACGGGCATCAGCGCGAAGAGACGACTGGTCGGTGTCGAAGAACACGCGGTCACCGACATTGACCACAAGGTCCTGCTGGGTGCCCGGTGTCGGGCCGGACGGTGCCGGTGCTGTCGGCTGTGTCGTGGTCTGAACCACAGGCTGCTCTGGGTCAGAGCTGCAGGCGACAAGCGCCATCGCGGCAAAACCTGCCAAAGCCATCTTCACGGCACGGCCGGCAAATCCGGAATTAATTGTCCGTGAACGGATCAACGTTGCGGTCATATCAAAAAATCTCCTGCCTTCACGGACCACTTGTGGCCCCCAAAATCTGTTGCACCCATTAGAACCGCAAACCCAAGAAAACAGCTGTGTGTTCCAGTCCGCATGCGTTCCAAATACTTCTAGCCGTCTCGTGCTGCCTCCGAATGCGAGATGTCGAAACATCCTTAACAGCTCAATATGACGGTTGCCCGCAAAACCCTCCCGATTGTCGGGTCCGATGATCGGAACAGGTCTTCCGGGCATCTTGACGTTTTCTTGGATCCCCTGAGGGACGTTATCCGCTTCCCCCCTAACGGATCAAGGGAGACCAGGCCGGATCTGACCCGAATCCCGGCGTTGCCACCTGTCGTTCGTTATAGCCGGTCAGATCCACAGACCACAGGCTGGGACCGCCCCGCGCGCCCGGTGTCTCGCGGAAAAACATGAGAACCCGGCCATTTGGCGCCCAAGTGGGTCCTTCGTTGTGATAGCCCTCGGTCAAAATACGCTCACCCGTGCCGTCGGGACGCATCACGCCGATCAGGAACCGGCCTTTGTATTGCTTGGTAAACGCGATCATATCTCCGCGAGGTGACCAGACCGGCGTTGAATACCGGCCTTCGCCAAAGCTGATCCGGCGCACACCAGAGCCGTCAGAGTTCATGACATAGATCTGCTGCGTGCCGCCCCGGTCGCTTTCAAAGGCAATCTCGCGGCCAGCCGGGCCATAGGTCGGTGACGTATCAATCGACGGCGAGTTGGTCAGACGCCGCGTACCACGGGTACGCAAATCAAGTTCATAGATGTTGGCATTCCCGCCGCGCTGCAGGCTCATGATGACCCGGTCACCATCAGGGGAGAACCGGGGCGCGAAGGTCATGCCTGGGAACTCGCCAACAACTTCCTGCTGCCGTGTTTCGATATTGAAGAGATAGACCCGCGGGCTGCCACCAGCATAGGAGAGATAGGTGATCTCCTGATTGGTTGGCGAGAACCGCGGCGTCAGCACAAGGGCGCCGCCATTGGTCAGGAAGCGCGGGTTATGGCCGTCCTGGTCCATCAGCGTCAGCCGCTTGACACGCTGGCCCTTGTTGCCGGTCTCCGACACATAAACGATGCGCGTATCGAAATAGCCGGTCTCTCCGGTCAGCCGCTCATAGATGGCGTCCGAAATGATATGCGACACACGCCGCCAGTTGTCCGGCTTCGTGAAGTACTGCAGCCCGATGAGTTGCTCTTCGCCAAATACATCCCATAGACGGAACTCCACCCGAAGACGGCCGTCCGCCTCCTGCGTGACTGATCCGGTCAGCAGCGCCTGGGCGTCAATGATGCGCCAGTCACCAAAGCGCGGCGCGCTGTTGGGGTCGGTGATTTTCTGAATGAATGCTGCTTCACTCAGCGGACGGAACAATCCGGACCGCTCCAGATTGTTGCGGATGACACCGGCCATCTGATCACCGGTCTGCGCCGCCGCGTCGTCGCTTCCCACAAAGTCCGTCACCGCGAGCGGCAGCGGCTCGATGGTGCCCTGTGTGATGTCGATGCGCAGTTGTGCAAGCGCTGCCCCCGGCACCACAAGCACAACCACTGCCATAAGTGGCACGAGCCGTGTCAGATATCCCGCCAGAATTTGCCTGTACCCGCGCATTCCCAAAGCCTCTCGTAGCCTGCCAACCCGTTTAACGACCCAACATCTGGCTTGGATCGAACCTCAGCTCGATCTCCCGCCAGGATGCGTATTTCTCCACCGGCAACCGATAGGGTGCACAGCGGCGCACGGCCCGCAAGGCCGCTTCCTGGGCAGCCTGCTGGTAAGACGACAACACGAAGTTGCCGCCCTTGACCTGTGGCGCCCGTGACAGGGACCCATCCCGGTTCAGCCAGATCATCATCGTGACCACCAAATCCGCCGCATTTGTGGCACCAACCGGCGGAGACCAACAGGCGCTGATTTGCTGACGCATGAAGTCCAGTTCCGAGATGGTAAGCGACGTTTGCGCACCAATCCGTGACTGTTGGGGCACAGTTTGTGTCGGCGCCGGCTGTGCCGGTGCGGGCTGACGTTCTTCCGGCAGCTTATCCAGGAGGGCGGCAATCCGACCGGCATCGAAAGACGGGCGCCCCTGAACCGGACGCGTCGGTGGCGTCGGGCGTAGCCTGGGAGCCGGTGGCTGCGGCGGCGCCACATTCACTTTTTCCTGTGGCTCCGGCTCAGGCGATGGCGCTGGCTCGGGCTCCGGTGTCGGCGGCGGGGGTGTGGGCTCAGCCGGTGGCGGCGTCGGCGCAGGT
>JANQMQ010000005.1 GCA_028279995.1 Candidatus Phaeomarinibacter sp.
ACGGGGGGCACATCCGCGCTGTCTGTTGGCACATCCAACGGTGTGGCGGGTCCGCCGGACGCCTCGCCAAGGCCGCGGTCAGCGCTGTCTGCTTCAGACGTTGAGGGGTTCAGGCTGGAGCTGACAATAGATGGGTCAGCTTCAGGAGCGCCAAGTCTTCCTTCATCGGTGCCCGGATCAATTGGCTGGCGTGTGCCGGTGTGGATGTTCGGATTCGCGGGGTCGCTTTCACCTTGGAGGATCTCGAGTGAGCCGTAGTCGCGCGCTCGCTCGACTGCCTCGTCTCTGGCAGTGGCGTTGGCGTTGTCTAGGCGGAAGGCTTCAGCGGCGGCGCTGTCCTTCTTGGTCTCTGGGGTGCTGTTGGTGTCCTGACCGTCAGCCATGCTCGAACTCCTGTCCATTACACTCACCACCATGAACTTTCTGCGGTGGCGGTGGCCGAGGTCAGTGCTGCTGCAGAAGGCGCACGTGTCCTCAGCGTTGTCAGAAGTTTGAAACAACAGCCGTTAAGTCTTGCTTTAAGGAATTGGTAAAGGCGGTGAGAGTGTTTTTTCGCGAAAAGAGCGCGTTTACCAAGTTGTGCAACCGGAGGGTGGCGCGTTTTTGGCGCAAGTCTGCGATCACTAAAATTCGAATTAACTAAGTAGCAAATTTTCGCATTTACCAATTCGGTATTGAGAGAAGATCGAATTGGATTTTCCCAAGGTGGAAAAGAAACGGGCCGATAGTTCTCCTGTCGAGCAGCAGGGGATCCTGCGCAAGATGGGGTTCGGGGTTGATTACAGCGAAAGCGGTGTGGCGCCGCCTTCCCTGAGCGGTGCCGTCTGGCTGTCTTCGCTCGCGATCAACCTTCTGGCTCTTGGCCTGCCCATGGTCATCCTTCAGGTCTATGACCGGATTCTACCCAATGAGGCTCTTGGCACTTTTGCCCTGCTATTGAGTGGGCTTGCGGTGGTGCTCGTTCTTGATGCGACATTGAAGATTGCCCGCGCCCATGTGGTGGGATGGGCGGCTGCGCAGTTCGAACACCGCACGGCAACAGAGCTTGTTGGCCGTTTCATGTATGCGAGCCCAGGTGAAATTGAACGGGCACCGCCGGGTGTCCATCTCGACCGGCTGCAGGCCATTGACACCCTGCGCGAATTCTATGGCGGACAATCACGGCTCCTTCTGGTTGATCTGCCATTTCTGTTTATCTTCCTTGGACTGATCTTTGTGATCGGTGGTCCTGTCGTTCTTGTTCCGCTGGCGATGATTGCTGTCCTGGCGTTGGTTTCTCTCCTCGCTGGTCGTGCCCTGAAGGAGCGGCAGGCACAACGCGCTGAACTTGATGACCGGCGCTACAGTTTCATCATTGAAGCCCTTTCCGGCATCCAGACCATCAAAAGCATGGCCATGGAGCCTCAGATGCAGCGCCGGTATGAGCGTCTGCAAAGCACCGGGGCCGGGTCCGCCTACAAGTCGATTGTTCTTGGCAATCTTGTTCAAACACTGGGCGGTATCATTTCCAACCTGACCATGATCCTGATCGTATCTGCTGGCGCCCTGCTGGTGATCGACGGCACCCTGTCGGTTGGTGGGCTTGCAGCCTGCACCCTGCTGGGGGGGCGGGCGTTGCAACCTCTACTCAAGGGCATGAGTGTCTGGACGCAGATTCAAAGTCTGGATGTGGCACGTGCCCAGGTTGCCGAGCTTCAGGAAATGGAGGCTGCTCCCACGGCGGAGCCGGTTCGCATTGACGATCTGAAAGGCAATGTGGCGTTCAGGGATGTGACCTTCCGTTATGGGGAAGGGGAAGCACTTCTCGACAAGTTCAGCCTAATTGTGAAGCCGGGCGAAATGCTTGGTCTTACCGGTCCTGAGGGTGACGGGAAATCAACGCTGCTCAAGCTGATCATGGGTGAGCTCAAGGCTGACAGCGGACAAGTCCTCATCGACGACTACGATGCGTCTGGGGAGCGGCGTGACGATCTGGCTCTGGACATTGCCTACATGCCGGCGACGGCGACGCTGTTCAGCGGTACCATTCTTGAAAACCTGACGATGTTCCGTGAGGGTGACGCCATTGACCGGGCGCGAGAAGCTGCGCAGATGATCGGGCTGGAGGAGGATATCCACCGGCTGCCGCAGGGGTACGATACCGAGGTCAGCCAGGGAATATCCGATGAGCTGCCGGGCGGCATGATGCAACGGATCGTTATTGCACGGGCTCTGGCGCGCGATGCGCGCATTCTGCTTTTTGATGAGGCGAATGCTGGGCTTGACCGTAAGGCCGACACACAGCTGATGGACGCGCTTGCCCAGCTCAAGGGCAAGATCACTATCATTGCTGTAAGCCACCGGCCATCCCTGATCCGGCTGGCTGACCGGGTCATCTCGATCCGCAAGGGTCGTGCTCGTCTCAATCACGATTTCGCTCCGCAACGAACCTACACAGACACAGAGCCTGTGTCCGGAACAGAGGTGGAGCCGCAGGACCAGGCTGCTGAAGTTGAGAACAAGACCGCCGTTCAGGCAGGAGGTGCTGCATGACCGCCCAAGCCTCCACCCCGCGCCTGGAGAACCTTCTGCACGGCGGCGGACTGTCAAGTTTTCAACCCACATCAGCAACCGGCGCGTGCCTGGTTCCCTTGTTGCATGCCCTTGGATGGCGTGGTGAAGCACGGCATCTTGCCGAGGCGCTGCCGCACTTTGCCGACTCTCTCGATCTTGCTGATCTGCGTATGGTCCTTGCCAATCTGCACTATGTGACCGTTCCCGAGCGCACCACCCTTGCCGACCTGCGGCCGGAGCTTCTGCCGTGTCTGTTTGAGCAGGATGGAAAGACCGCAGGGCTTGTTCTTGAGCGCAACGGAGACACTTTGACGGTTCTGGACGGGGTGGTTGGTGACGTTGCAGAAGTGAAGGCCGGTAGCACGTTCGGTACCGCTTACTACATTCGCAAGGCAGACGACTCTCTGGCAGAGCAGGAGAAGGCCGCGCAGACCAACTGGCTCGGTGACGTGGTGCGCCGCTTCCGGACAGTTATCTGGCAGGCGCTGGCGCTGACATTCGTTATCAACATCTTTGCTGTCGTCGTGCCGCTCTTCATTATGGGTGTCTATGACAAAGTCGTGGCGACCAGGTCACCTGAAACCCTGGGGTTCTTTCTTGGCGGGGTCCTGTTGGCTGTGATGGCCGATTGCGGGTTGCGTCTCGTACGGGGCCAGATGTTGGCTTATGTGGGTGCGCGGCTGGACATGCTCATTGGGGCTGCGGCATTCCAGAAACTTCTCCACCTGCCTGTCAGCATGACAGAGCGGGCGCCGATCGGCGCTCAGATTGCGCGCCTCAAGCAGTTCGAGACAGTGCGTGAAGTCTTTACAGGACCGCTCGCGGCTTCAGCGCTTGATCTGCCTTTCCTGATTTTCTTCCTGGTGACCGTCTTCATGATCGGGGGCGTCATCGGTTTTGTTCCCGTGGCATTGATCGTGGGGTTTGTCATTCTCGGACTGGTGACCTGGCCGATCAGCAAGGCGCGTGTGGCTAAGCTTGGTGAGGCCCGCTCAGCGCGGCAGGCCTTCCTGATTGAAACAATCGAGAACCAGCGCGTGGTGCGGCAGTCGGGCAACGGGCTGCACTGGAAGTCCCGCTTTCGTGACATTTCCGCAAAGGGTGCGGAAGCCCATCACTCCGTGTCGCATCTGGGTGTGATTGTTCAGACGATCAGCCAGACGATGATGCAGGCTGCGGGCGTTGCGACACTTGCTGTTGGCACGCTGATGGTCATGGAAGGCATGATGACCATTGGTGCGCTGATTGCGACCATGGCACTGGTATGGCGGTTGCTGTCGCCCATCCAGGCGGCATTCCTGGGCCTCAACCGGATC
>JANQMQ010000131.1 GCA_028279995.1 Candidatus Phaeomarinibacter sp.
CACAAAGGACAGTCCACGCAAGCTCATGAGCCGCGCAGCCTCGCGGAACGTATCAACCGGGGCCCCCGCCGGTCCGGCCAGATTCGCACCGAAAGCGACAAAGACACGTTCACTGATCACTGATTTGTGTTCCACCAGCTCTTTCCATACTCCGAGATCGAACTAATTCGCGGTTAATAATCAGCGTTTCCACGCCCAAATCATTAACCGGAGCTAGTCTCGTGGATTTCAAATCTTCTGACCGCACTGCGCTTTTTATTGATGGGGCCAATCTGTACTCGGCGACAAAGGCCCTGGATTTTGACATCGACTACAAACGCCTGCTTTCCGAGTTCACGACCCGCGTCAATCTCATCCGCGCTTTCTACTACACGGCACTCAACGAAGATGCCGAGTATTCTCCCCTTCGCCCGTTGATCGATTGGCTTGATTACAACGGCTACACCATGGTGACCAAGCCCACCAAGGAGTTCACCGACAGTCAGGGGCGACGCCGCATCAAGGGCAATATGGACATCGAAATCGCCGTGGACGCCATGGAAATGGCGGAACACATCGACCACATGATTCTGTTCTCCGGTGACGGTGACTTCCGCTCCTTGGTGGAAGCGATCCAGCGAAAAGGCGTGCGGGTGACGGTCATCTCGACGATCAAGTCCCAGCCTCCAATGATTGCAGATGAACTGCGCCGCCAGGCTGACCGCTTCATTGAACTCCAAAGCCTGCAGGAGCTGATTGGCCGCAGCGCGAACGGCTCCAATGGCAGCAGGTATCAGGCCGCAGACGACGATGACTACTACGACTATGAGGATGAAGTCGAAGCTGGTTAGGATCGCGCATGAGTCGCGCACCTAAGACAAAAATCCCTGACATCCCGCCCACAGCAGAACCGGACTATGATTGTCCCCACTGTCCGCGGCTGGTCGAGTTTCATGAAGCCAACAGGAAAAAATACCCGGACTGGCACAACGGTCCTGTTGAATCTTTCGGCGACCCGGACGCCCGGCTTCTGATTGTCGGCCTCGCGCCGGGTCTCCAGGGCGCCAACAAGACCGCCAGGCCATTCACCGGCGACTATGCCGGTGACCTTCTCTATGCAACGCTAGGCAAGTTCGGGTTCACCAAAGGCACCTATGACGCCCGACCCGACGATGGACTGACATTGCACAATGCGATGATCACCAATGCCGTCCGCTGTGTGCCGCCGCAGAACAAACCGACACCGGCTGAAATCCACACCTGCCGCGCCTTTCTCATAGGCCGGATCAACGCTTTGCCCAATCTCACACATATGCTGGCCCTGGGCCGCATCGCCCATGAGAGCGTGCTGCGGATGCGCGGATGCCGGCTGGCCGACTATCCATTCGGCCATGCAAGTCGGCATGATTTGGACGGCTTGATCCTGTACGACAGCTATCACTGCTCGCGTTACAACACGAACACCGGTCGACTCACAGAGGAGATGTTTGAGAACGTGTTTGCTCAGATCACGGATGAACTAAGCGGTTGAACGAGGATAACGCTATCCCCGCTCCCGCATGATCCGCGCTTTGTCACGCTGCCAGTCCCGCTTCTTGTCTGCCTGACGCTTGTCATGTGCCTTGCGGCCACGGGCAATCGCAAGTTCGAGTTTAGCGCGGCCGCGCTCATTGAAGTAGAGCTTGAGCGGGACGAGCGTCATGCCCTCACGCTGAACCGCTGCATGTAGTTTTGCCAGTTCCCGGGCGTGCACTAGCAGCTTCCGGGGCCGGCGCGGCGCATGGTTGAACCGGCTCGCAGCGTCATAGGTCGGGATATAGCTGTTTATCAGCCACAGCTCGCCATTCTCGATGGACGCATAGCTTTCGGCAATGTTCGACCGTCCGTCCCGCAGGGATTTGACCTCGGTGCCTTGAAGCATGACACCGGTTTCGATGGTGTCGCCAATCTCATAGGCATGGCGCGCCTTGCGGTTTTCAGCAGCAATCTTGAACCGTGCTGATGCGCCCTTCTTTTTTGTTGCCATGAGAGTGTGTCCCGTCGCTGACGCGTCAGCCGTTGAGCAATCCGGCTTTGGTCAGGGCATCGCGCACCTGTGCCTCCGCCGCGCTGGATGCCGGAACCAATGGCAGACGGACCGTGTTGGCCGTCTTGCGAAGCAGGTGGCAGGCATAGGTCACTGGCGCTGGGCTTGTTTCACAGAACATTGCTTCATGCAGCGCAATAAGCCGGTCCTGAATCTGCAACGCCCGCTCATAATCCTTGGCCATGCATGCATTCTGAAATTCAGCACACGCCGCGGGGGCCGCATTGGCGGTAACGGAGATGCACCCCACCCCTCCCATGGCATGATGTGCAAGCGCACTGGCGTCTTCACCCGTCAACTGAATGAAATCAGGACCGATGGCCGCACGCGTCAGCAGCACCCGGTCAAGCTCTGCCGTCGCATCCTTCACGCCAACAATGTTCTTGTGCTTCGCCAATCGGGCCATCGTGTCGACGGACATGTCCACGACGCTGCGCGACGGAACATTGTAAATGAAGATGGGAATGTCAGCGCTGTCCGCAATTGCCAGATAGTGCTGGTACAACCCTTCCTGTGTCGGCTTGTTGTAGTACGGCGTCACAACCAAAGCGCCCTGGGCGCCGGTCTCAGCAGCATGCTGCGTAAACTCGATTGCTTCGGCAGTGGCATTGGACCCCGTGCCTGCCATGATGGGCACGCGGCCTGCGGCCTGGTCGACGACAATCTCGACCACACGCTTGTGCTCATCATGGGTGAGCGTCGGGCTCTCACCGGTGGTCCCACACGGCACGATACCGTGCGTACCCTGCTCCACATGCCAGTCAACCAGACCGCGCAGCGCTTTCTCGTCCACATTCTCACCATCAAATGGTGTGATGAGAGCGACAATTGAGCCTTTGAACATCGGTCTGGTCCCTGAAGAAATGAAGAGAAAGCGCCCTATTGGCGCATCAGCCGCAGAATTGCATGCGGGCGCGGACATTATGGGAACACGGCCTGACCCGCAACGGCTGATAGGTTCCTGACTGCCTCATATGCAGGAAAGCACATCCAAACCATGTATTCCCCAGAAATTGAAGATTTGCATCGCCCGCCCGACACAAATCACGGTTACACTGGTATGAACCGCCCCATACGAAGCCCCCTATTGGTAGTGAAGATGATCCTCCCCTCCATCCGCTCCCTTCAGTCTGTCAAAGCCGTTTTAGGCGCAGCATCACTGGCGCTCCTGGCCGCTCCACTCATGTTCAGCAGTGCTCAGGCCCAGGCCGTGCCGACAGAACGCCCCACGCCGCCGGCTGCGGATCCAGGCGCGATCGTCCCATTGCCCGGCCTCAACCTGACATATGGCGACTACACACTTGTCCGCTCTGCCCTGATTGACGCGCAATCAGGAGACTGGGTAACGGCACGAAGCACAGCACAACGCATCACAGATGACACCGCCCGGAAAATCATCCGCTGGCTTGAGTTGCAGGATCGTAATTCGGGCGCCAGCAGCATTGAGATATCTACTTTCCTGAACACCAATCAGGATTGGCCGCGCCGCGACCGGCTGGAACGGCGCGCGGAAGAAGCGCTGCTTCTCGAGAACACGGACACAGGATCGCTTCTCTCGTGGTTTGACCTGAATCCGCCGCTGACCGGCGAAGGCAAGATCCGGTTTGGAGAAGCTCTGGTTGAAGCCGGAGAAACGGAACGCGGCAGGGAAATGATCCGCGGCGGCTGGATCGAGCATGATTTCTCAAGCGCCAGGGAAGCGCAGATCATCGCTCAGCACCGCAATACCCTGCGACGCGAGGACCATATCGCGCGCCTCGACAGGCTGCTGTGGGACAAGGATGCAACTGACGCCAGACAGATGGCGTCTCTCGTAGGCGCTGACCATGCCGCACTGGCGGAAGCCCGTATTCGCCTTGCCAGGCGCAGCGCAGGTGTAGACAGCGCAATCGACGCCGTACCGGCCAATCTCGTAAATGACCCTGGTCTATTGCTGGAGCGCGCTCGATGGCGCCGCCGCAATGGCGCACCAAATGATGCGGTCCCGCTGATCCTTCGCGCACCGACCACTGGTGAAGAAATGGTGCGCCCGGACGAGTTTTGGCGCGAACGCCACTTGCACGCACGCCGCCTTATCAAGGAACGCGACTACCGCACAGCCTATGACCTGGTGCGAAATCACGGCATGTCATCCGGCGTATCGTTTGCCGAAGGCGAATGGCTTGCTGGCTGGATCGCCCTCAGGTTCCTCAATGATCCGACAGCCGCCTATTTCCACTTCAGGACACTGGCAGCCAATGTACGAACACCCATCAGCAAGGCCCGTGCAGAGTACTGGGCCGGCCGCGCCGCTCAGGCGGATGGCCGCGCTGCAGATGCGGGTTTTTACTACAAGCTCGCTGCCGAGCATGACACAACCTTCTATGGCCAGCTTGCCCGCCAATCTCTTCTGGGCGGCGACAATGCAATCAGCATTGCCTCTACAGGGCGACAGACACCGGCGACCTTCAACACATCCAGTGCCGTCGCCGCCATGAAGATGCTCAATGCCCTTGGCGAAGAAAAACTGGTCACGGCATTTTTCTATCACCTGTCCCGTTACCTGACCGACGCAGGTGATCTGGAGGCAATGGCGCAATGGCTGAAAATCGCGGGCCGCCCGAACCTCGCAGTGCGGACCGCCAAAATCGCCTCACGCAAGGGCATTGAACTTCCAGACTACGCCTACCCGACCAATGCGCTGCCAGATGTGCCCTCCGCAGGATCTCCTGTCGAGCGCGCACTTGCATTCGGCATTTCACGTCAGGAAAGCGAGTTCAACCCGCAGGCTGTAAGTCACGCCGGCGCCAGAGGTCTGATGCAGCTAATGCCCGGCACCGCCAAACGCACGGCCAATGCCTATGGCCTGCCCTATAGCAAGTCACGCCTTCTGACCGACCCCACCTACAACGCGAAGATCGGCATTACCCATCTTGGAGACCTGCTGGATGAGTTCGGCGGGTCATACATCCTCACCATCGCGGCCTATAATGCCGGTGGCGGACGTGTGAATGAGTGGATTGCCACTTACGGAGACCCGCGCACGCCGGGCATTGATCCCATCGACTGGGTTGAGCAGATCCCGTTTTCAGAAACACGCAACTACGTCCAGCGCGTTCTTGAAAACACGCAGGTATACAGAGCCCGCCTTGCCGGCGCCCCGGTCAACGTGAAGCTGATACAGGACCTTCACCGCGCCGGCATCGTGCCGTCAGCACCTCCGGCTGCCGTACCTGTGCCCCCTACACAGTAAGGGTCAGCTGAGAAACCCAACCCGCTGCGCCAGGCCAAACACCAGCAGCGCGAAGCTTGCAACAAGACCAAGCACCGGCACATAGATCGGGGCCTTGAACGCGGCGTGTTCCATATCAGCCGCTCGACGCAACACGAGGAGCGCCGCATTGGCCAGACAGAACACGGAAAGCACAGCCAGACTTGCATAGGACGCGAGCTCGGCAATTGGCAGCGTCAGAGCAAACACGAGGACGATGAGCGCAACACCAAGGATCGCAACATCCGGCGTTCGTGTGACAGGATTCACATGCGCAAGCACTTGCGGCAACCGGCCCAGACGGGCCATTCCGTAAAACAGGCGCGAGGCCATGATCATCTGTATCAGCGCGCCGTTAACCACAGCCAGAATGGCAATCGTGCTCAGGATGGCAGGATTGCCGCCATTTGCCTCAAACACATGCGCCAATGGCGCCCCACTGTTGCCCAGTTGAGCAGGATCGACACTGAGCACCGATATCACAGTCAGCATGACATAGAGCAGCGTGCTGACGATCAGTGTCGTGATGATCGCAATGGGAAGCGTACGGTTCGGCTCCTTAACCTCCTCCGCCATGTTGACAATGTCCTCGAACCCGATGAACGCAAAGAACGCGAGCACGCTCGATGACAACACAAGAAGCCATAGTGCAGCATCCAGTCCCGGCCATATGTCAGGCAACGCCGCGGGTACTTCATCCAGCACGGGCAGACCCGCACCGATGACGAGCAGCAATCCGCCTATTTCAATCAGCGTTGTAATCGCAACCACGATCAACGATTGGGCTACGCCCCAGAACGTCACCACGGCCAGAAATGCAACAACACCGAAGAGCGCAATCCATCCCGGTACCGCAATCAGTTCATTCAGATACCCCACAAACCCAAGCAGAACGGCTGCAGACGATGTAACGCCCGAGAAGGCAACCAGGAGCCCGACAGTTGTCGTCAACCACGGCCGCGCGAAAGCGGCATTTACATAGGTTGCCTCGCCCCCCGCCTTGGGAAAGCGCGTCGAGAGTTCTGCGTATGAAATTGCTGAGAGACCGGCAAGCATACCGGCCAGCACGAAGGCAACCGGCGCCGCCATACCAGCC
>JANQMQ010000050.1 GCA_028279995.1 Candidatus Phaeomarinibacter sp.
CACTTGCAGGGTCGGCAGTGGTTGCCACGTTGGTCATGGATCAAGTCTCGCAGGCGCTGACAATTTGTCAATTCAAAAACAAACCGGCCGCAACGAAGAAACGTTGCGACCGGTTTCATGTCTGTTCGGTACCCTCTATTGCCTAGGTGCGATAGCTGGGGTCCTGACGATCAAGCTTGCGCAGCATCGGCGGCCAGACCAGCGGGCTGGCTGAGCCGTCAAACAGCACTTCACTTTGATGCGTTGCTTTTTCGTGGGTGCCCTGCGGCGGGTTGTTGATGTCCACACCACCGGCAAGCGCTCGGATCTGCATGGTGCAGGCGCGCTCAAGGTAATACATGGCAAGGAAAGCCGCCGGCACATCAGGCCCCACAGTCAAGGTGCCGTGGTTACGAAGCAGCATGAACTGCTTGTCGCCGAGGTCCTGCACGATGCGCTCACGCTCGTCATGGTCCAGCGCGACGCCCTCATATTCATGATAGGCGATGTCGCCGCACTGCATGGCGTGCTGCGTGATCGGCATCAGGCCGGCCGCCTGTGAAGATACGGCAACCCCATCATCTGTGTGCAGATGCATGACGCATTTGGCGTCTTCGCGCGCCATGTGGACAGCGGAGTGAATGGTGAAACCGGCCGGGTTGATGTCATACGGGCTGTCCATCACCTTGTTGCCGTCCTTGTCCACCTTGACGAGAGATGACGCGGTGACTTCCTCGAACATCATGCCGAACGGATTCAGCAGGAAATGATGATCCGGACCCGGAACACGGGCCGACAGATGCGTGAACAGAAGGTCATCCCAGCCATACGAGGCCACCAGACGGTAGAGAGCCGCCAGATCCACTCGTGTCTGCCACTCTTCCGGCGACACCTGCTCTTTCACCGACGAAATATCGTGCGCTTCAGGCACGTCAAAAGCCACTGACATCAAATCCCTCCCGGACCAAGTGCATCATTGCTTACCTATGCCGTATCACGGCTCTGACCGGCGGTCAAAATAATATTGAACACTTGAACTAAATTAGGCTCCCGTCACCATCCCTTTGCACAGACAGAATCCAGTTTGGCGGCTACTCAGCCGCTTGCACCAAAGCCTGAGATTCAAAAATCTTGCCCGGATTCAGAATCCCCTTGGGGTCAAGCGCCATCTTGATCGTCCGCATCGTGGCGATTTCTTCAGGGGTCCGCGTGAACAGCAGATAGGGTCGTTTTTCCAGTCCGACACCATGTTCTGCCGACACCGAACCACCTCGGGAGCGAAGAGGCTCATAGACACACGCCTCAACGCCGGAGCGTGCCTGCGGGCTGTCATCGCCGACACCCACGACAACGTGCAGATTGCCATCACCCAGATGCCCAAAAATCATCGCCGTATGATCCGGGTACGTATCAGTAAGACGCTCCTTGGTCTCCGTCACATAAGCTTCCATGTCCTGGACCGGCAGGCTGACGTCAAAAGTGAAGATCGGCCAGTTCTGGGCAACCTGCCCCACATCGTCGCGGATCGCCCACATCTTGTCGCGCTCGCCCTGGTTCTTGGCCAGCACTGCGTCAACAATCAGTTCTTTCTCAAACGCTTCTTCAAGTGCCGCTTCAAACCGCGCCGTATCCTGATCCTGATGGGCACCCATGGCCTCAATCAGCACATAGTAGGGCTGATCCTGAGCCAGGGGCGGCGTATGTGAGGCCGGTTCTGTTGTCAGGAGCCGGTAAAAGTCATTCCACAAACACTCGAACGCGGACAGCGTACCCGCAAGCTTGCGGTCCATGTGATCCAGCAACCTTGGCATCTTGCTGAACTCATCGACAGCCACAAAAGCGGTATCCTGGCTATCGGGCTTTCTCCTCAAGCGAAGAACCGCACGCGTCACGACGCCAAGTGTTCCTTCAGATCCAATGAAAAGCTGCTTGAGATCGTAGCCGGCATTGTCCTTGATCATTTTTCCCAGTGACGAGAGAACCG
>JANQMQ010000081.1 GCA_028279995.1 Candidatus Phaeomarinibacter sp.
TGAACGTGCAGCATCCCATATGCGGGTGTTGACCAAGCCTGGGTAGATTGTTGTTACACCCATGTCTTTGGGTAGCAGTTCAGCTCGCACGCCTTCGGCCAGCCCCGCCATAGCTTTCTTGCTGGCACCATATGCAGCAAGCCCCTCATCCAGGGGAGCAAGGCATGCTGACGATGCCGTAAATGCGACGTGCCGGGCCCCCTGCCCTTCCAGCATCGCCGGTACAAATGCGCGGACAGTGTTGATTGGCCCAAGCACATTCACGTTCAACAGCCAGTCCACCGCTCGCTCTGACGCGCCTACATATCCGCCACCGATGCCCACGCCCGCGTTGACGATGAGTAGCGAAACAGGCCCCAGCTTTGTAGCAACCTGTCCAGCTGCCTGAGAAAGACTTGCGCGATCCGTCACGTCAGCGGCTATCGCCACCCCTTGACTCCCCTGTTCGACAACCGCATCAGCTGTGCCTTGGGCTTTGTCCTCAAGCACGTCCAGGACCGCCACGTTGACGCCGGACCGCGCAAGCTCGATCGCGTACGCAGCGCCAATGCCATCAGCACCTCCCGTGATGACGGCATTCAGTCCTTTGAAGCGAGACATATTCACCCCTGCATTGATGACCTCAGGTCATATATGGGCCTGATCCGTTGTGCGACAAGCTTTGACTTGGCAATGATTGTCGGGACTGACTATGTGTCTCTGTGAAAAAAGAGACACAGGAGACGGCCATGGACCTCACGAATGCGCAAATGCGCGACATTGAGACACTCATCCATCCCTACACCAATCTGGATGCGTTTCGGGAAACCGGGCCTGTTGTCATGGAACGCGGTGAAGGCATCTACGTGTGGGACACGACCGGCAAGCAGTACATTGAGGGGCTGGCGGGGTTGTGGTGCACATCCTTGGGGTACAATGAACGCGAGCTGGTTGATGCGGCGATGGAGCAGTTCAGCACTCTTCCATTCACGCACTCCTTCGCCGGCAAGAGCCATGAGCGGGCCATTGAGCTAGCAGAGATGATCAAGGAAATTGCGCCGCATCAAGCGTCGAAAGTTCTTTTTTGCGGGTCAGGGTCTGAAGCGAATGACCAGCAGATCAAACTCGTCTGGTACTACAACAATGCGCTGGGACGGACGCAGAAGAAGAAAATCATATCCCGCAAACGCGGCTACCACGGCGTGACCGTAGCCACCGCCAGCCTCACGGCGCTGCCTGCCAACCAAACCGATTTTGATGTGCCGATAGACCGCATCCATCACGTCAACTGCCCGTTTTCATACCGTGAAGCGGAGCCGGGTGAAACAGATGATCAGTTCACGGATCGACTTGCCGCAGAACTGGATGAGTTCATTCAGCGCGAAGGACCTGACACTGTTGCAGCGTTCATCGCAGAGCCCATTCAAGGCGCAGGTGGCGTCCTGATTCCTGCTAACGGGTACTTCCCGAAGATTCAGAAAGTTCTGGACAAATACGACGTCTATTTCATTGCAGACGAGGTGATTTGTGGCTTTGGCCGCACCGGCAACATGTTCGGGTCCCAGACATTTGACATCAAACCGGACACAATCTCGATCGCAAAAGCCCTGTCATCAGCCTACCTGCCGATTGGAGCGATTACGGTCGGCGATGACATGTATCAGGCGATGCTCGACCAAAGTCGCAAGATCGGCACCTTCGGTCACGGCTTTACCTACACGGCTCACCCGGTCTGCGCTGCTGTCGCCATCAAGACACTGGAAATCTACAAGTCGCGGGACATTGTCGGCCACGTCCGACGCATGGCACCTGTTTTCGAAGGACGCTTTGCCAGACTGGCGGACCACCCGCTGGTTGGCAATGCACGTGCCAAAGGCCTGATCGGTGCCGTTGAGCTAGTGGCGGACAAGGCAACAAAGCGCTCCTTTGATCCGTCACAAAAGGTAGGTATCACCTGCCAACTGAACGCAGAGAATGAGGGTCTGCTATCGCGTGCCCTGGGCGGTGACATTGTTGCTCTCTGTCCACCGCTCATTGTCCAGGAGGACGAAATCCACGAAATATTTGACCGGCTGGAGCGGGCGCTGGACGCGACCGAGCACTGGGTCATCAACGAGGGACTTCGCGGTCAGTGATGACTAGACGTGCTGGCCGCCATTGATGTGGATCTCGGCACCTGTCACATAGCTGGACTGTTCCGAACACAGATAGAAAATCGTTTCGGCCACCTCAGAGGGCTGACCGAGACGACGCATCGGAATTTCCTCGACGATCTTGTCAGTTCCTGGGGACAGAATGGAGGTGTCAATCTCACCCGGCGCAATGGCGTTGACCCGCACTCCCAGTGGACCAAAGTCCGCCGCCATTTCACGCGTCAGGGACGCAAGGGCTGCCTTTGAGGTGGCATAGGCGGCACCGGCGAATGGATGTACCCGACTGCCAGCAATTGATGTGACGTTCACTACCGCGCCTGATGCAGCTTCCAGTTCAGCCAACAACCCGCGTGCCAGGATGACCGGCGCAAACAGATTGACGTGAAAGACGTGCAACCAATCGGGCATCTCGGTGTTCATTGTGCCAAGCCGCTCCCCAGCAGGGCCTTTGGGGCTAATTCCGGCATTGTTCACCAATGCATCCAGATGGCTGTCCTGATCCTTGAGCCGAATTCGGATTTCATCCACTGCCCGCTCCGTGTCCGCAGGGTCGGACAGGTCAACCTGGATATGATCCTCCGGCCCAGCTTCCCACGGGCAGTCTTCAGGAAAAGCATGTCGGGAACACGTGATGACACGCCATCCGGCTTGTGAAAACCGCATGACGGTCGCGTGTCCGATGCCGCGGCTGGCGCCGGTCAGGATGAGGGTGCGCTTGCGTGTATCCTTTTCCATGCAAGGCAGATTAAGCGCTTGTTGGCGCTGGCGCCATGGGACTTTCTGGCCGCATGTCTTCGGGTACGGTTTCCTGACCCGCCGGATCCTGATGAATCAAGACTTCTGCGTCCGGAAACTCTGCAGCGATGGCCAGTTCAACGCCATCTGCGATGTCATGGGCTTGTCGCAGAGGCATGTCGCCAGGAATCTCCAAGTGAAATTGGATGAACACGGTGCGTCCTGCCGTACGGGTTCGTAGATCATGAATCGTATGAACCTGAGGGTTTGACAACGCAATCTCTTCTATCCGCAAGCGGTCTTCGCGTGGCAGTTCCTTGTCCATCAACTCACTCGTGGACCGTGAGACAATTTCCCAAGCCGCATGGGCAATCCACGCTGCAAGAGCGAGAGCAACGACCGGATCAGCCCACGGGATGCCGAAGACACCTGCAATCACCAAGGCAGTGATGACGCCAATATTGAGGATCACGTCACTTGCATAGTGGAGGCTGTCCGCAGCAATTGCCAACGAGCCGGTCTGGCGCTGCACATATCGCTGGTAGGTTACAAGCGCCAGCGTGAAACCCAGCGAAACCAGAATGATGGTGATGCCAAGCGTCGACTCGGTCACCGGACGGGGGTTCAAGAGACGGTCAACGCTTTCAACAGCAAGGAACAAGGCCGATGCGCCGATGAGGGCAGCCTGCCCAAGGCCGGCCAATGCTTCCGCCTTGCCGTGGCCAAAGCGGTGTTGCCTGTCGGCAGGAGTGAGCGCCACGCGAACAGCGATGAGATTCACCAGTGACGCAGCGCCGTCCAAAAGAGAGTCAAGAAACGTCGCAAGCAGCGCCATGGAGCCGGTTGCCCAGACGGCCCACGCCTTCATGGACACCAGCACCAGCGCGGTTGCCACCGACGCATAGGTCGCTCGCTTCATCAAGGTGGCAGCCTGATCTGGCGAGACGCGTCGACGGTATGATTTGGGTGCGTCCGTGGATTTCATGCTGCGGGTTCTAGCATGGCGAATGAAACAGCTTAAGCCTTTGATTCAAAATCATCTTTTGCGTTTCATTTGCATCTGAACAGCTGCGACCACTATGGAAAGAGATGCTCTGTGGTCCACTTCCATTCGCTGGCGTCGGACCCACCCTGCCTGTGAAAGACCAACCTGTCATGCAGGCGGAATGGACGGTCTCGCCAAAACTCAATCTGCAGTGGCTGCAGTCTGAACCCGGTCCAATAGGGTGGCCTTGGCACCTGGCCAACAGCGTACTTGGCGGCATAGCGCGCAACCTCTTTTTCAAGCTCAAACCTGCTCTCCAGCCGACGAGACTGGCGTGATGCCCATGCCCCGATGCGGCTGTCACGGGCACGGGATTGAAAATACGCGTCGGCCTCCTCGTCAGTGACATTCACCACGGGGCCGCGGACACGGATCTGACGGCGCAAGCTCTTCCAGTGAAAACACAGGGCCGCCTTTTGGTTGCCTAAGAGTTCTCGTCCCTTGGCGCTTTCAAGGTTGGTATAGAAGACGAACCCTCCACGATCAGCGCCCTTCAACAGGACCATGCGTACGTCTGGCAAGCCATCGTCGTCGACCGTTGCCAGCGCCATCGCATTGGGGTCATTGAGTTCCTTCTCACCTGCCGCCGCAAGCCATTCTTCCAAGAGGACCAACGGGTCTTGGGAGATAAGGACGTCTGG
>JANQMQ010000085.1 GCA_028279995.1 Candidatus Phaeomarinibacter sp.
GAGGGTGGACTGTAAGCCGCGGGCAATGCCATATTGCAGCCAATTCCTGAAGGACTCGCTGGCAAATCAGCTTAGTCGTGAAGGCCCCGCAAAGCCCAACTCGAGCACAACTCTCATGATGTGGTTCAGACAGATTTTCAGCTGGTGGAACGGCCAGACGATCGGCACGCGCTTTTGGACATTCCGGCGCGGCCAGTTGATGGGCGAGGATAGCCAGGGCAACAAGTATTATTCAGATCGCAAGAATCCGAAGCGTCGGTGGGTGATCTACAATGGTCTCGCCGAAGCTTCTCGGGTGCCGCCGGAATGGCATGGCTGGTTGCACCAGACGGTAGATGAGACGCCTTCCGAAGCGGCATACTCGCCGCGCGAGTGGGAGAAGCCGCATCAGCCCAATCTGACGGGATCTCAACATGCATATCGCCCCGCAGGCTCGTTGGTGACTGGGGCGCCACGCGCTCGCACCGCTGGGGACTATGAGGCCTGGAAGCCAGAATAGGCCTGTCGCGTGAACATGATGTCCGGCCGGACTTGAACCGCCTCTAACAGAAAACAAAGGATCTCAGGATGCAGTCTTCAGTCATTGAGACTTTGACCGGCGCAGCGGTGGTCGCGATTGCTGCCGCATTTTTGTTTTTTGCCTATAGCTCTACCGACGCGGCGGGCGCCTCGGGATACGACCTGACGATCGATTTTGATCGCGTTGATGGTTTGGAGCGTGGTGCAGATGTTCGGCTTTCAGGAATTAAAGTTGGATCGGTCACAGGGCAGGAACTGGACAAGGAAACCTATGTGGCCCGGATTACGATTACCGTTGATCCGAGTGTCGGGTTGCCTGAAGACACAAGTGCCAAGATTACCTCCGAAGGTCTGCTGGGTGGCGCTTACGTATCGCTGACGCCGGGCGGCAGCGAAGAGATGCTGGTGGAAGGTGATGAAATCCAGTTTGCGCAGGGCTCGGTCGATCTCATTGGGCTTGTGAGCCAGGCAGTGTTCAGTGCTGGCGGGAGTGACAACGAGTAATGCGCCTGACGCTCCGCCGCACCTTGTCGTTGATGGGCGCTCTGGTTCTGTGCCTTGGCACGGCAATGCCTTCGAGCGCACAGGACGTCGAGACAGAAGAGCTGCCTCAGGAGCCGGTCATCGAAGTGGAACTCACTCCCGATACGGCGCATCTGATGGGGCTGAACAAGATCACGGCGCGGACGCACCCCATGCGCGTGAAACTGGACACGCCGCTGCGTTTCGGCACATTGGGCATCGTCGTCCGCGCCTGCGAGAAGGCGCGTCCTGAAGATCCGCCCAAGACCATCGCATTTCTGGAAGTGCGCGAATATCCGGTGAATGAAGAGATTCTGGACGAGCCGGAGCCAATTTTCAGCGGCTGGATGCTGGCATCGTCACCGGGGCTGAACGCGCTTGAGCACCCTGTCTACGACGTCTGGCTCACCGACTGCACAATTTCGTCTGCGCCGACGCCGGCACCCAGCGAATAGAAGTCAGCCTCCTGTGCAATCGCTTCAGCGAGGCAGGACCGGTATTCACCCCGCGGAATTTCGATTGCGCCGAACTGTGCCAGATGATCCGTCACGAATTGTGTGTCGAGCAGCTTAAACCCGCCACGGCGCAGCCGTGCGACAAGGTGGACCAGGGCAACCTTGCTGGCGTCGGTGACGCGCGAAAACATGCTCTCGCCAAAAAATGCCGCGCCGATTGAAACCCCGTACAATCCACCGACGAGCTTGCCGTCCTGCCAGCATTCTACAGAATGTGCATGGTCGCGCTCATGCAGCTCGCAGTACAGGTCGACAATGCGCTCGTTGATCCATGTACTGGAACGCCCCTCTGCGGGCATCGCGCACGCTTCCATGGTTGTGCGAAAAACTGTGTCGGTCGTGACGTCGAAGGGTGCTTTGCGGACAGTTGCCCGCAGCTTGCGTGGCAGCTTGAAGCCATCAAGGGGAATGATCCCGCGCTCCTGGGGGTCTACCCAATAGAGCGATGGATCATCGCGCGACTCACCCATCGGGAAAACGCCATACGCGTAAGCGCGCAGGAGAATATCCGCAGTTACTTCGCCTTCAGTGTCCGTATCGTCGTCGACCATGGATACGGGGCGTTACTTGAGTCCGAGGAAACGTTCCAGCCAGTGAATGTCGTAGTTGCCGCTGTGGATGTCGTCTTCCTCAAGTAGCCTGCCGAACAGGGGAATGGTGGTGTGTACACCTCCAATTACGAATTCCCTCAACGACCGTTTCAGGCGTGCCAGACATTCCTCACGGTCCGCCCCGTACACAATGAGCTTGCCGATCATGCTGTCGTAGTAGGGGGGAATCCGGTAGCCGGAATAGGCGGCGGAATCGATGCGTACCCCGAGGCCTCCCGGCGGGTGGAAATCCGTGATCGTGCCGGGAGAGGGGGTAAAGGTTTCCGGGTGCTCTGCATTGATGCGGCACTCGATGGCATGCCCCTTCATCACCATGTCGTCCTGGCTGATGCTGATGGGAAGCCCGGAGGCGATCCGAATCTGCTCACGCAGCAGGTCCACACCGGTCACCATCTCCGTGACAGGATGTTCAACCTGCAGGCGGGTATTCATTTCGATGAAGAAGAACTCGCCATTCTCATATAGAAACTCGATCGTACCGGCACCAAGATAGCCGAGCCCCCGGATGGCATCCGCCACGATCTTGCCGATCTTGTCGCGTTCTTCCTGCGTGATCGCCGGCGACGGGGATTCTTCAAGGACCTTCTGGTGGCGTCGCTGCAGGGAGCAGTCTCGCTCACCAAGGTGGATCGCGTTGCCGTGTGAGTCACCTAGAACCTGCACTTCAATATGGCGTGGCTTGCCCAGATAGCGCTCCATATAAAGAGCATCATCACCAAATGCTGCTTTCGACTCCGACCTGGCGGTGGCGACGGCTTCGTCCAACTCGCTTCTGTTCATCGCCACCTTCATGCCGCGCCCGCCGCCGCCTGCTGCTGCCTTGATCAGCACCGGATAGCCGATCTCTTCGGCCACCTTGGCAGCTGCCGCTGCGTCTGTCAGAGCGCCTTCAGACCCGGGAACGACCGGAATGCCAAGTTTCTTCACCGTTTGCTTTGCAGCGATCTTGTCGCCCATCACACGGATGTGCTCCGCCTTCGGACCAATGAACGTGATGCCGTGTTCTTCGACGATGGAGACAAAGTTGGCATTCTCGGACAAGAAGCCGTAGCCAGGGTGTATCGCATCGGCGCCGGTAATTTCCGCAGCCGAGATGATCGCCGGAATGTTGAGGTAGCTTTCCGATGCGGGTGCAGGCCCGATGCATACGCTTTCATCCGCAAGCCGCACATGCATGGCATCAGCATCAGCGCTGGAGTGGACGGCGACCGTCGCTATGCCAAGTTCGGTGCAGGCCCGCTGAATGCGAAGGGCAATCTCACCGCGATTGGCAATCAGAACTTTCTCAAACATATGGGTGTTCCCGTTCCCGGCTATGTCCCTTGTGGGATTCTTATTCGATGACGATCAGAACTTCGCCGAATTCCACCGGCTGGGCGTCCTGAACGAGAATTTCTTTCACAGTGCCGCTCTTGGGAGCCGGAATCGGGTTCATTGTCTTCATCGCCTCGACAATCAGAAGCGTGTCACCCTGCGATACCGATGCGCCGACCTGAACAAAGGGAGGGGCGCCGGGCTCGGGCGAGACATAGACAGTGCCGACCATCGGCGACGTGACAGCGCCCGGGTGCTTCGACAGATCTGCCGGGGCCGGTGCTGATGCTTCTGCGGCGGCGGGAGCTGGAGCGGCTGGCGCTGCCGGGGCAAGTGCCGCAGGTGCGTATGCCATAGCTCCACCACCGGTGCCGCGGGCGACACGGATCTTGAACTCTTCGGTTTCAACTTCAATCTCGTTGAGCTCGGTCTCCTTCAGAAGGTCCGCAAGCTCGCGGATCATTTCCTTGTTGACCGGGCCGTTGCCCGAATTTGAATCGCTCATCAGGGTCTCCGTGTCGAAGTGGGTGCACGTTTTCAGTGCATCTTCAAAAATGGTGCGGATGTCTCAGTCAGTGGACGGGCCGCATATGTCTGCAAGTGCGTCGAGGGCCAGCTCGTAGCCTTTACCGGCCAGTCCGCAGATCACCCCTGCGGCAATATCTGAAATGAAGGAGTGCTGGCGGAACTCTTC
>JANQMQ010000122.1 GCA_028279995.1 Candidatus Phaeomarinibacter sp.
GCCACACGACCCGGACCTATGTAGTCCATCACCTCATCGCGCAGACCCTCGTCAAGCTCTGACAAGGCCGCGATATCAAGATCAGGACCAAGAATTGCAACCAGCGTGCGGCGTTCATCCGGCCGTAACAGCTCGAGAAGTTCTGCAACATCAGACGGGTGAAGGCCATCGGCAGCCATCCGGACCGCTGGGGCATCCCCGGCATCAATGCGGTCGACCACGTTGCGCACGAAGTCCGGTGACAGGCCGACTTCGTCGTCCATGGTCGGATCCGGGTCCCCTGCCCGGTTCATGTCTGGTGCGATCTTGTTCAGAGCTTTTCCACCCTCGCAACATGCCACGCGGCGACCCGCCCGGCGCATCCGAAGTCCTGTTGCTAGCTTAACCAGTCACAACTAACCAGCCCAATTCGGCAGTTTTATGTGTCCCAATAAAGACTTAGGCATTGCCATGTCGTTCGCCAGCCCGCAGGCCGCGAATGGCAACTCAAATGCTTCCAGGAGAGAAGAAAAATGGTGCGGTCGAGAAGACTCGAACTTCCACGGGTTTTACCCCACAGCGACCTCAACGCTGCGCGTCTACCAATTCCGCCACGACCGCACGGTAGAACCTGCCGGAGCCACAAAAAGCGGCTGAACAAAGCAGGGACCGCCGTGTAGCAAACTGCCGGGCCGGGCACAAGTGCCCATTCCACCGACTGTTCTGCCATCGGGCGGTCGCCCGAGGCCTAGATGCCGTCCCCATCCAAAAGGCCGGGCACGTGAATCCCGCATTCATCCTTGTCGGTCCCAGCCCACCGGCCTGACCGGTAATCATCCCCCTCTTTCACCCGATCCGTGCACGGCATGCAGCCGATAGAGAGGTAGCCGTCCTTCACCAGAGGATGACGAGGCAGTTTGTGGTCTTCGATATAGGTCTTGAGATCATCCAGGTTCCAGTTGGCCAGCGGATTGATCTTGAACCGCCCCGGCGTGCCGTCCGCATTGGCTTCCTGCACAATGGTCGGCATACCCTGCCGGGCCCCTGTCTGAAACTGCTTGCGGCCGGTGATAGATGCTTCGAAACCTTTCAGCCCATGTGCTAGGGGCAGAACCTTGCGGAAGTGGCAGCATGCATCCGCATCCCGTGCCCAAAGGTCACCTGCAGCGTCAACATCAGCGTCGATCCGCGGGTCCGGGCCAAGCGAGCGCACATCTGTCAGGCCCAGCTTGTCCTGCAGACGGTCCCGATATCTGAGCGTTTCACCAAAGAGCTTGCCAGTGTTCAAAAACAGCACCGGAACTGTCGGATCGACCTCCGACAGAAGATGCAGCAGCACAACCGCCTCCGACCCGAAGGACGACACCATGGCAATCTTTTCGGGAAATGCCTTGTGGATCATCGCCTCCAGCAATTCAGCTCCTTCAAGATGCCCAAAGTCACGCCGCAGCTGTTCGAGCCGCGCTGACGTCATCGTTTGGGTGTCCATCGCCTGACGCTGAACCGGTGTTGCGGTCTGTGCTTCGGCAGTCGCCTGCAATGCGGTCATGACAGCCAGCCTTTCTCATCAATAAGAGCGTTTGTCCGCCTGCCAAGTTCCGGCAGCGGCACCCCCTCTTCACGCCAGCGCAGTCGCGCATTGGCAATTTCAGTTATGTGGTCCGCCCATTCCTCGCCGAACTGGCAGCCCAGATGCGCCTTCAGACGGCGTGCCAAGCCCGGTGATGCCCCGCCCGTCGAGATGGCCAGGAGCAAATCGCCACGCCGCACCATGGCAGGCACGTGGAAGTCGCAGAGCGGTCGAACATCTTCCGTGTTCACCAGCACCTTCTTCGATCGAGCCTCACGTGCAAGGCGCTGTTCGTCGGCTTCCTCAAGATCAGCAATGAAGAGCACGTCCAGCACATCCAGCTCCGCGGATGTCGGCAACCGGTCCACAAGTCGCGCCCCGGCAGCCTCAGCCATCTCGGCGTCGGCATTTGGCGCAAACACCTGTACATCTCGCGCCCCTGCTTCATCGAGCAGCCGAACACGCTGTCGGGCCGCGGCGCCCGATCCAGCAACAGCTGCCTTCAGAATCTGGAGATCCAATGAAATAGGAAACATGTCAGACTTACCCACACTCAAGCCGTGGACAGAACGCAAGCCTATCCGCCCAAATCCACAGGGCCGGAACGGCTTATTGTCCAAGAGTTAAGGGGTAATCGTGCTTTGTTCAAGCAAAAGGCGTGAAATGCTAAAAACCACAGATAAAAAGTGTGATATGTGACCTAGAAGGTATGCTGTTGAAGAACTTCCGTGATGGAAACCCCAACATGTTCGCCCTGAACCACGATTTCACCACGGGCAATCGGCTGATTGTTCGCCAGAAGCCAGACTTCTTCGGTTTCCCCGGCATCAAGCTCAATAACGGCACCGCGGCCCATCTTCAAAAGCTGATGGATCGGCATGGTGGCCTTGCCGAGAACGACGGAAATCTCAACATCAACCTTATCGATGGCATTCATGTGTCTGACCCACTCCGCAGGATCACCCCAATCTTGGGGTATCTGAAGCCCCAACCTCTCAAAACAGGGTTACCCAGACGTAAACGCCAAAAATGCTATAGAGGCACCCATGACTGTTTCTGAGCAGACAAAAGCCCGAGCACCGGTGGCCCGCCTCTATACTGACGCCGCCCCCGTAGAGTGGCGTATCAGTGAAGGCCTGGTGGCCTACCCTGACGCCCTGACAGAGATGGAGGCCCGTGCTGCCGCAATCGCTGCCGGCGAGGCCCCAGAGCTTGTCTGGCTATTGGAGCATCCTCCCCTCTACACGGCAGGAACCAGTACCGACACCAAGGACCTGCTGACGCCCGACCGCTTTCCTGTCTATGAAACCGGGCGCGGCGGCCAGTACACCTATCATGGCCCTGGACAACGGGTTGCCTACGCCATGCTGAACCTCAAGACCCGCGGCCAGGATGTCCGTGCTTTCGTAGCGGGTCTGGAAGACTGGATCATCGGCACCCTTGATCAGTTCCACATCAAGGGCGAAGTGCGCGATGACAGGGTTGGGGTCTGGGTTCGTCGACCAGAGCGTGGCCCGGATGTCGAAGACAAGATTGCTGCCATTGGTGTGCGTGTCCGGCGTTGGGTTACGTTTCACGGGATAAGCATCAATGTCGACCCGGATCTGGAGCACTTTTCCGGCATCGTGCCCTGCGGCATCCAGCAACATGGCGTGACAAGCTTCGAGGATCTGGGGCTGACGGCAAGCATGCCTGATCTCGACATCGCCCTTCGTTCGGAGTTCGAACGCGTATTCGGCCCCACAGACGACGAAATAGAGGCGCCGGCCTAGGCCAAGAGGCGGATCACTTCGCTCGCCGCCTCAAACTCGGCTTTGTGCAATCGCGTGCGTTCTGCTGCTTCTTCGTCCTCGCCCCACTGAGCCGCCTGATAGGCCTCGTCTATGCGGGAGACCGCAAAACCCTGATCCGCATCAAGGTGGTTTTGCAGGACGGCCAGCCCGATGACCGCGCTTCCTGAAATCGTCACGAGTGTGTGCAGAGCCGTTATCCGGATCGGGTCCAGTCGTGAAACGAAATCACCGATGCGTGCCAGGTCATCCGCAGCCTGCGTCACGTGGATGATCCCGCTGGTCGGCTGCAGTCTGGCCTTGTGCGTAGTGCTGATCCATTCAAGCAGTGGATCCCACGCTTCTGCCTGACATTGGACGAGTTCTGTCGGCTCGTCTGCGCGATAGCACACAAGATCAGAGCCTGCATATCTGGTGATCTCATCCACGGCCGGGCCGTTGTCCAGTGCAACCCGGTCAATTGCTGTCGTCACAATACGTGTGCGCGGCATGGTGGAAGGGTCGATGTACCCCTCCTGCGCAGCCCACTCTGCCGCCACGGCACTGGCAAGTCCCTCGGTCGACACACGAACCGGATTGCGCCCCGGCGTTTTCAGTTCTCGCTCATCCAGCATCACGGCAAAGCCATCCGCAGACGCTCGGCTGGTCGCATTCTTGTAAAAGCGCTTTGACAGCCGCGCCTCACGCTCCTTGGCCGGATTGAACTGGGCAACGAATGTCGGGCCACCCTGATTGTCGCTCATGCCTTTTCAATCCCTTCGGACTGCATCTGCCGGACCATAGATAGCGCCGCGTCGAGTTGATCAAAATGATCAATCACCACATGCGCTCCTGTTGCCTCAAGCGTCTCTACGCTGTGGTATCCCCAGCTGACACCGATGGCAGCTGCACCCGCAGCGCGCGCCATTTCCATGTCATAGCTGGTATCGCCGATCATGATCGTCTCATGTGGATCAGCACCCACATCCCCCATCGCCAGCTGCAGCATGTGAGGATGCGGTTTGCCGGGACCATCATCGGCCGTCCGAACACTGATGAAGTGATCCCGAATACCGTGTTCCTTGAGCACATTCTCAGCCCCCCTGCGTGACTTGCCAGTCGCCACACCAAGAAGAGCGTCCGTGCCTGCCAGTCGGCTCACTGCGTCATGTGCACCATCGTAAAGGTACTCACCGATATTGCCGCTGGCGCGCATGCGAGAAAACACATCCTTGTAGGTCTCAGCCATCCTCCCATGCACGTGAGGCGCATGATCCGGCATAAGCCGGGCAATGGCAGGTTCCAGGGAGATGCCGACAACAGACAAAATCTGATGATGCGAAGGCGGCTCGTGACCATGCGCTTCAAACGCCTGAGCCATGGCGCTCGTAATAGCATGCTGGCTATCAACAAGCGTACCGTCACAATCAAACACAACGAAGGAAAGACTCATCCTTCCAGCTCCGCGAAGGGATCTTCATCATCAGTTGGGCTTAGCCCCAACAGCTCCCAGGTCTTCAGCATGTGCTCGGGCAAAGGCGCACTGACTGTCAGCATGTGACCCTT
>JANQMQ010000185.1 GCA_028279995.1 Candidatus Phaeomarinibacter sp.
GCCAGCCAGCTGCGGCTTGAGAGTTCCTGCCCCATGACATCGAACAACCCATACGAGATGGTCTTTGTGCGTTCGTGATCGAGCGGTGCCTTGAACAGAGTAACAAGGCGGGCGGCTGCGGGGCCGAAGGCGATGGGGCCGGCGGCCGCTGACAGCCAACGCTGGACCTGGGCGGCGGCAAGCGGTGCGGCCGGCAGCCAGGTCTCGTCGGCATATTTCTTCGCCAGATAGACAAGGATGGCATTTGAATCCGCAACAATAACCCCGCCGTCGTCGATCACCGGGATCTGGCCGAAGCTGTTAAGGGCGCGGAAGCTGTCGGATTTGTGGGCACCTGCCAGCAAGTCGACATCCACCAGTTCATGGTCAAGGCCGAGGATGGAGAGGAACAGCTGGATGCGATGGGCGTGGCCGGAGAGTTCATGGCGGTAAAGCTTGATCATGGGGACTGTCTTTCCTGTGCGGTACAGCAGATGCGGAGGCTGTGTGAAACAACAGAGGGAATGTGGCCTATCCTCACCTTGTTGATAATCCGTCGAATAGTATAAATACTGTCAACAAATTACAGACAATAGGGCCGCGCCCATGGATACTCTGGAAGCAATGCGGGTGTTTTCGGCGGTGGCTGAGCAGGGCAGTTTTTCGGAAGCGGCCCGGCGTCTGGGTATGTCCAAGGCGCTGGCCAGCAAGAAAGTCGCCCAGTTGGAAGAGCATCTGGGCGTGCGCCTGCTCAACCGGACCACGCGGCATGTGGGGCTTACGGAAACAGGCGCGGCCTATCGCGAGAGGTGCGCCGCCCTGGTTGCCGAGGTGGATGAAGCCCATGACATGGTGCGCAGCCGTCACGGGGCCCCGAGGGGGGTGCTGAAAGTCGCGGCCCCGCGCGCCTTTGGGGAAGACGTGTTGATCCCGGCGATGGCCTCGTTCCTGGACGCCTATCCTGATATTTCGCTGACCCTGACACTGGACGAGCGGCGCGTGGACATCATCGGTGAGGGCTATGATGTGGCCATCCGGGTGGATGACATGCCGGACTCAAGCCTCATCGTTCGCAAGATCACCGACTTCCCGTATCTCATCTGTGCATCGCCGGACTATTTGGCCGCACATGGCACGCCGCAGCATCCCGATGATCTTGATCGCCATAAATGTGTGGTGCTGTCCTCCGTCAATCCAACAGGGCACTGGAGCTTCACGGTAGATGGCGAGACGTTGCGGGTGCAGGTGCCGACCCGTGTGCGGGTCAACACGGCGCGTGGCGTGGCGACTCTGGTTCGTGGCGGTCTGGGTCTGGGGCTGTGCCTGTGGTCGACGGTTTGCGAAGACCTGACCGAAGGACGCCTCGTTCGTGTCCTTGAAGACTGTGAGTTCTACGACCGCAGCATCTATGCGGCCTATCCCCATAGTCGGCATCTTTCCGGGAAAGTTCGGGTCTTTGTGGACCATTTGATAGATCACTGCCGGACGATCTAGGGTCCGCTTCTCCAGCAGGTAATTGCTGCGCAGGAAACTGGGTGCAACGCTTTTCAAGACTGATACGAGGGTCCCATGACACTTGAGCTGATTTCCCGCGGCGCCGGTACGCTGGGCCGGCCGCAGTTGCTGTTCCTGCATGGCGGATTTCATGATGCGCGATGCTGGGATCATCATTTCCTGCCTTGGTTCGCGGACAGGAGCTGGGCCGCACACGCCATGAGTACCCGCGGACATGGCAAGAGCCCGGGTGACCTTGCCGCCGACAAGCCGGGGCTTGAAGACTTTGCTGACGACGTAGAGGCGATGATCGCGCGGCTTGGTGGCGATGTCGTGCTGATCGGCCACTCGCTCGGCGGTGTGCTGTCGCAAATGATCCGGGAACGGAATACATCCGTGGTGGGAACTGTCCTGCTTTCATCTTCGCCGATGCGGCCGTCGCTGGGAGTGGCATGGCGCATGCTGCGCCAGCATCCGGTGTCGCTGTTCAAGGCGCAGGCGCTTGGCGATTTTGAAGCCGGCCTGCCGGCATTCATTTCTTTCTTCTATGGCGGCAATCTCGATCCGGATCTCAAGGCGAGATATGTGAGCGAGCTATGCGGTGAATCTCCACGCGCCATGGCTGAACTGTTCAAGCGCAAGCCGCCGGAGACGCCAGACCTTGAAACGCGGCCTGTGCTTGTGGTTGCGGGGCGCGACGATTGGTCCATCCCGATGGAGAACCACGAATGGCTGGCGAGCACGTTTCAGGCCCCTTTGAAAATTGTTCCGGGTGCGCACAATCTCATGGTTGACCCCGCCTGGCAGGAAAGCGCATCAGTCATTCATGAATGGCTGATGGAGCATGTCGTAAGTCACTGATGTAAAAGCGCTAATCTGTCATGCGGATTAGATGTTGCATTGCAGCGTAATTCGCGGTCCTGTGGCGCACATAACGCTTCCAAAGTCTGAGCTGTGTGCTCGGATATTGGAGAAAGAGGGCAGCACCCATGTTCAATCGTTTGAGCAAAATCGAAGAGGCAATGGCTGCGGCAGAAACCCATGAAGAATGGGCGCAGGCCGCACTGGACCATGACGCACAGACCGGTATGGACCGGTGGAAGCGCATGGATCAGACGCGCCTCTATGACCATGTGGAGATCCGGTCCCGTCTTGATCGCCTGCGTGAGCTACGTGCACGCCATGATGATGTAGGACTGCTGTTTGCGCTGAATGAAGGCATTCACGGCAATATGGGCGGCATGGGCAAAGGTGTGCTCTACACCCGCGCCAAGTTCGGCACCAAGAAGCTTATCTGCGATTATGTGGACGAGATCACGTCGGCGCTTGATCACATCGCTGCTCTGGATACGGACGAAATTACACTGGAAGAAAAGATCGATTTCTTCCGTCGTGCCAGCCATTGCTTTGGCCGTACAGCTCTGATGCTGTCCGGCGGCGGCATCCTCGGCAACTACCACATGGGTGTTGTCAAGGCGCTGATTGAACATGACCTGCTGCCGACCGTGATCTCGGGTTCCAGCGCCGGCTCCATTGTCGCCGCTGTCATTGGCACCAACAGTGACACGCAACTCAAGCGGCTGATTGCAGACCCTGCTCTTGAGCTTGAAGCGCGCCGTGAGGCCAGCTGGTTCGACCGTGCCCTGTGGGGCCGTCATCCGCAGCTCGACATTCACGAAGTGGAAGAGATGATTGCGCGGCTGGTGCCGGATCTCACCTTCCAGGAAGCGTTCGAGAAGACGGGCCGCCACATCAATGTGTCCGTCGCCCCGGCTGAGATGCACCAGACATCGCGGCTGCTGAACGCCATCACGTCGCCCAATGTCTATGTGCGTAAGGCCATTCTTGCTTCCAGTGCCGTGCCGGGTGTGTTCCCGCCTGTGATGCTGGAAGCCAAGACCGTGGCCGGTGAGCGCATTCCGTATCTACCGACGCGCAAATGGGTGGATGGGTCCGTCCATGATGACCTGCCGGCAAAGCGGCTGATGCGCCTTTACGGGGTCAACCATTTCGTTGTCTCCATGGTCAATCCTCTGGTCATTCCGTGGTTGCGGGACCCGACGACGGAGCGTGGTTTTTCCGCGATGATTTCCCAGCAGGCTGAGCGCTGGGTGAAGGAGATCATTCGCGGTAGCGTGTCGGTGACACAGACCTTCACGCGTAACAATCCGCGCCTCAACTTCATCCTGTCCATGTTCTCGTCCATTGCGACGCAGACCTACACGGGCGACATCAACATCATTCCCGCGGCACGGCTGTTTGATCCGCGTAAACTCCTGTCTCATCCGACACAGGAAGAAGTGATGTCGTTCGTGGAAGAAGGCGAGCGGGCGACCTGGCCCAAGATCGAGATGATCCGTGTCTGCACGAAGATCAGCAGTACGCTGGACCGTATTCTTGCGGACTATGACGCCATCGAGTTCGAGAATGCGCCTGAAAAGGCGCCGCGCCTCAAGGCCGAGCGCAGTGCGCGCTCCAGCACGCGGGGCCGGGCGTCGGCAACCGGACGTCGGTCAACCGCCTCCAAGCCGAAGACCAAAGCTTCGGCTAAGACAGCAACAAAGGCCAAACCGGCGTCTTCGCGTTCATCGGCAGCCTAGGCCGAGGTCTCAGCCCAGCGGCTTTGACACCGGCATGCCTGCGTCCTGAATGTCGTCCTGCGTTTCGCGGAAGAACGCACGGTACTTCGTGAAGGGTATGCGCGGGAAGGCGTGGTGCACGCCATGATAGTTCTGCTGCACGTAGGCCCAGGTTACCAGCGTATCCAGCCAGCGGGGGAACACGAACACGCGCGTGTTTTCAAACCGCGCGCGGGCCTTGTGCGGTGTGTGCACCAGATAGTCGAACAGTAGTCCAAGCGTCATGGCAGCCAGCATGGCGGGGATGAAGTAGCCGAACAGCGCGAGCTTCCAATCCACGAACACGGCGACGGCAACAAGAACAACTGTGGAGATGGTCGTGTCGCGCAGGCCGATCCAGTAGGCGCGGCGCATGCGCTTGTCGTCCCAGTGGCGTTTGCAGAACAAAAAGTAGCCGTTGAAGATGGTCATGCTGCGCAGCAGGGTCATCAGCCAGTTTGAGCCTTTCACCCAGTGGTCCGGGTCATGCTCGGGATCATTTGTGTTGCGGTGATGGGTGAGATGGATGGTGCGGTGCATCTCGTAGGAATGCGAGAGGAAGAACGATGATAGTGTGCCGATGGCGCGGTTGATCCACACTAGGTCCTGGCGGTTGCCGGTGATGTTCTGGTGCACCGCTTCATGCAGGGCCGTGTAGCTGAGATAGACACAGACATAGGTGATGATCGCAACAGCCCATAGGGGCATGACGCCCTGAGCACCCAGAATCATGGTGGTGATGATGACGGCGGCACAGCCAAGGGATAGAGCGATGGTCTGCCAGACAACGCCGCCGATCATGGCGTGCGCTGTGGTGGCCATGGCATCGCTGTGCGGTTTCAGCTCTGGAAGCATCCTCATCCTCCGATCCAGCCAGATATAACGCCAATATAAACCGATGTAAGGCCTGAACCCGGGGAATATTTGTTGCGCTGCGGTAAGCGTTGTCAGGCGCAACGGCATTTGCTCTCTCCTGCGGCAGGAACCAGCTGACGGATAGCTGGCATGCGGCCTGACACCCTGCACTGATTTGCCGGGTGTCCTGGGGACCGGTAAGGATTGGGGGACAGAAATTCACTCACAAAACCACACAGGGAGATCCAAGATGGCTGACGCGATTGAAGCCCCCCGGTTTTCATCTGACCTGACCGGGCGCGTTGCGCTGGTCACCGGCACCACATCAGGCCTCGGCAAGCGGTTTGCGCATGTGCTGGCACAAAGCGGGGCCAAGGTCATTCTAACCGGACGCCGGGTGGAGCGGCTGGAAGAGGTCAAGGCGCAGAT
>JANQMQ010000191.1 GCA_028279995.1 Candidatus Phaeomarinibacter sp.
AGCCGGCGACACCCATGCAGGTAATGAGTTCTTTCTCATCGCGCGCCTGCTGGGTTTCCAGTGTCTTGGGGTCATAAGGCCGGGCGCCATACCCTGCGCCCACAATCGCCGACACAATCTCGCGCGGACGCACCAATGCCTCTTCGAAAACAACTGTCAGGCGCTTGGTGGAAAGGTTCAGCCGCCCGTTGCTGACACCCTCAAGACCGTTGACCGCGCGCTCCACCCGCTTGACGCAGCCGCCGCAATGCACGCCATCAACCACAAAGTTGACGACCGAGCCGCCATCATCCAACGCGCGCACATAGGTGTCGGGAATGTCAGGCACATCCTGCCCGAGCGAGGTCCCACCTGCTGCAGCAACGTCAGCCATTCTCGTCACGGCCTTCGTCGCGACCGCCCGCCCAGATGCGTTTCTCCAGGTAGTAGGGGTCTGCATCGTTGCGGTCGAACAGCAGGCGCATTTCCCAGTGACCCCGTGCCGACAGCGATGCCGAGGTGGAATAGATGCCCGGTGCGGTTTCAATCAGCGGCGCTTCCACATCATCACCGCGCGCCACCGGACGCCAGAAGGTAAGCCCCCCGGACAGCCCGGTCAGCGGCCGGTCATTGGCGTCCCGAACAGAAATGGTTACACGTGCATCAGCCCCATCCGGCGTTGCCACGAAGACCTCTTCAAACCCCACCTGCCAGCCAAGCGCCCGCTGTGCTGCCGCAGCTTCGAGCGTGTGATTATAGTCCCGCCCGAACTGATACGCATTTGGTGTCTCGATGCCCGAGAACGTCGACAACGCGATATAGGTCATGATCCCGTTCACGGTGAAGATGACACCGAAGAAGCCGACCAGCGATGCCAGCGTGTGCCAACCGGTCCACCGGCGTTGCCTGCCTGTATCTTCCACAATCACGGCTCCAGACATGTCTAGCGCTCCTCGGGACCACGGAATGTGGTCGGGTTTCTAACCTCACGCCCGTCAGCGGCATCGGTAATGATAAAGGCAATATCAGCCCGACCGCCATCAAGTTCGTCCAGATTCGCCGCCGGCAGTGACAGGAATACCCTTACATTGCGCAGGCGATCAGACTGGACGGCAACCGGCAGGGTTTTAAGGCCGCTTTCGGTGAGCGTTGACATGGTCGCGCCTGGCAGCCCTTCGACGGTCACATTGAATACGCGTTCCTCGGTCAGCTTGTTGAGGATCTTCACCTCATAGCCGTTGCGCACCGCGCCGTCAGACAGCGTGACGAACAGCGGGTTACGGTCCTTGAGAACGTTTATGTCCAGAGGCGAACGTGTAATCAGCGCCGACAACATGATGCCGCCGACAATGGCAATGAGCGCCGCATACAGGATGGTCCGCGGTCGCAACAGGCGCACCCGCATGGGAAGGCCCTTGGAGCGCCGGTCCTGATTGTCGAAATTGTCGTAGGTGATCAGACCGCGGGGACGCTCGATCTTGTCCATGATGTCATTGCAGGCATCAATGCACAGTCCGCACTGAATGCACTCAAGCTGGTCACCATCGCGAATGTCGATGCCCATGGGACAGGCGACAACACATTGCTTGCAGTCAATGCAGTCACCGCGTCCCTCCCAGGTATCGCCTTTCCGGTGGGCACCACGCTTCTCACCGCGGTCCGCGCGATAGCTGACAAGAAACGACTGGTCATCCACCAGGGCACCCTGGATACGTGGCCAGGGGCACATATAGGTGCACACCTGTTCACGCTCGAGACCGCCCAGCAGATAGGTTGTTGCGGTAAACACGCCAATAAACAGATAGGCGACCATAGGCGCATCAAGCGTCACCAGATCACGTGCCAGTGTCGGTGCATCGGCGAAATAGAAGACCCACGCCCCACCAGTGGCGACGGCTATCAGCAGCCAGACAGAGTGCTTTGAGACCTTCTTGAAGAATTTGCTCACCGACATGGGTGTCTTGGCCAGCCGGAGCCGCTTGTTGCGGTCACCTTCGATCATCCGCTCGACCATGATGAACAGGTCCGTCCACACG
>JANQMQ010000193.1 GCA_028279995.1 Candidatus Phaeomarinibacter sp.
GCCTGATCCATGGAGGGTCCGGACATGGAGCCGGGATTGTCGATGACGAAGACCACTTCGCGCGGGCCTGCGTCGGGCAGGGGGGCGCCGGTCGGCGGCGTCAGCATCATCAGCAGATACGGCGTTTCCTTGCCGTCTTCATGCGTTGCGGTTTCGATGAAGAGGGCGGCGTTGGGACCGGTGCCGTCCTTCGCTGTCCAGGTCAGCTCAAAATCCTTGTCCGCCGGGACTTGGCCATTCGGGGCATCCAGCGACAGGGTCGCGGTCATGTCGTCCTGGTCGAGCTTCACAGCATGGTGGTGACTTGTCACATCGCCAAGCTCAAAGCCTGCATCCAGATTGACTGTGAGCGTCACCGGATTGGTCTTGCCTTCGGTTTCCGGGTTCAGCACCGGCGGGGCAATGCGGTTGCGGTCCGGCACGGGGTCGGAGATTGCGGCGAAACCTGTTGTCTCGCCGTTCGGGCCGGTCTGGAAATCGACCATGTGGATTGTCGGCGCCGGCATGTAGCGGGGGGCGACGACCATGGGGAAGCGCACGGCGTACTCACCGCCGTCCACCGTCACGGTCTGCTGATAGGCAATCTGCACGACGATCATTTCGCCCGGGCCGATATTGGCGACCGAGTTGGTGAAGATGTTCGGGCGTTCCTGCTCAACGAGGGATGCCTTGAAGCCCTGTTCCTTGGCTTCCTCGTAGATCTCGCGGGCTTCCTGCTTCTCCTTGATCTGCCCTTCGATGAAGCGGTCGCCGATCTGCATGCGCAGGCTATCGACGGCGGCGTCGTCCGGCAGCGGGAACACATAGATGCCTTCGACCCAGCCATCGCTGGGGTTGAGGAAGCGCTGGGTGACGGTGCCGCGGGCGATGATGCCGGTGATGTCGAGATTGACGTCGGTGGCCACGAGCGGCGCCTGGACATATTCGCCGGGGGTCTGAGTTTCAAACAGCAGCGCGCCGGAGTTCATGTCGCCGGGGCGGACAGTGGCGAGTTTGGGCGCGGTGCTTGCCGATGTGGCTTCCTGCGCTGAAGCAGCCATGGAAAAGCCGCCGGACAAAACCACGGCGGCAAATATGAACCCTGCGAGAATGAGGAGAGCGCGCAGCGCGTAGCTCACGCCCTCATGATACAGCGATACCCGTTGTGCTCCGGCAAAAGTCGTCATCTGCGTGTTCCCCTCCATCAGGTGCAGATGGACGTTTCACCACGTCACATCCGCGTGATGAGGAGTTAGCGCCTGCAATGGGGCAACATCGCGCGGCCATTGTGGCGAGCGCCTGAGAATTTTGGGGCAAGTTTGTGGCGAGGTGAGTCGACGCCGTCAGGGACGCCAATCCATGTCGACAAAGCGCGGCGTCGCCGCAACGCGCTCAAGCCATTCGCGGACTTTGGGATAGGCCGCAAGCGAGAAGCCCCCTTCATGGGCCACATGGGTGTAGGCATAGAGCGCGATATCGGCGATGGAATAGGTGTCGCCTGCAAAGAACGGTGCCTCACCCAACCGCTGTTCCATGACGCCAAGGGCGGCATAGCCACGCTCTTCGATCTGGCCGGGCACGGCCTCGGGCGGCTCCTTGCCTTCAAGGTGCCGCCAGTAGCGCGCAACGGCGATGTAGGGCTCGTGGCTGTATTGCTCGAAGAACGTCCACTGGAACATCACGCCCCGGTCGTAGCGATCAGACGGCATCAAGTCGGTGCCCTCCGCCAGATAGGCCAGCATGGCATTCGACTCCGCCAGGTAGCGGCCGTCCGGCAGGTGCAGCAGCGGCACGCGCCCGTTGGGGTTCATCGCCAGATAGTCATCGGTGCGCGACTGGCCCGTCATGATGTCGATGTCGATCAGCTCTACATCATGGCCAAGCTGGTGCAGTGCCACGCGCGGCTTCCAGCAATTGCCGGATGATTGCATCTGATACAGCCGATAGGTCATGCGTCGCCTCCTTCGTTCGGTCGCGGGGTGGAACGCTATGAACGGGTCAGGTGGCTCACAAGCTTCTCCATCGCAGGGCTGATATGCCGCTCTTCCACGGCGGCGAAGCCCAGCAGCAATCCGTGGCGCAGGTTCTTGCCGTCGAGGGTGTAGCGGCTCAGGGATCCTGCGGCGATCCCGTCCCTGGCCAGACCTGCCGCGACAGCGATGTCGTTGCGTTTCGAGCGCAGCAGGGCAGGCATCTGCATACCTGCTTCGCGGACCTGCGGGATGAGTGTCCCGGACGCCATATCTTCAAGCGCAGAGACAAGCGCCAGCCTGCGGGAATCATAGAGTTTGCGCATGCGCCGGGCGTGCGCTTCGTAATGTCCGCCTTCCAGAAATGCCGTCAGGGCCAGTTGCGGCAGGCCGGGGGCGCTGTGTCCCGTGTTGCGGATGGCGTTGCGGAAAGACTGGGCATGATCGGCCGGCACAATGAGGTAGCCGATCCGCAGGCTGGGGAAGAAGGTCTTGGAGAAAGTCCCCACATAGAGCACCCGCCGTCCCCCATCGAGGCCCTGAAGGGAGGAGAGCGGGCGCCCCTGATAGCGGTACTCGCTGTC
>JANQMQ010000148.1 GCA_028279995.1 Candidatus Phaeomarinibacter sp.
CAGGGGTATGATCACGAAACACCGGACGAGGCGGACGAGATGGAAGCGCTGGAGCGCGATATTCTGGCCGGTCTCGGTGTTGCCGACCCCTATGAGACGTAGTGTGAAAATCTGGTCTCATGCCTGAGGGTTCTGTAAACATGCATCCGGTATCACTGAAGGGTGCGTACCCGACCCATTGCCTCTCCGGTGCCGTCATGCACCGGCCAACAGGAGCCTGAACCCATGGCCTCGGCCAGCGATCCGTCTGACAGCACGTCCGGCGACCCGTCCACCACTGGTCAACCGGTGCCCACCACACCAAAACAGTCCCTTGCCCAGCGCCTGACGCGGGCCTGGCGCTATGTGCTGGGCGGTGCGGAGCCCGGATCCCTGGGGGCCTCGCTTGATGCAGTGCTCGGCGAGGACCGGGATGGCGCGTCCGGCCTGTCTCCCGCTGAGCAGGACATGTTCGTGAACCTGCTGGGGTTCAACGAATTGCGGACCGAAGACGTGATGGTGCCCCGTCCGGATATTGTCGCGGTGGAAGAAGGCACGTCGCTGGAAGAACTCGTCAAGGCGTTCCGCGAGGCCAATCACTCGAGATTGCCGGTCTTCCGCGAGACGCTGGACGACCCGCGCGGCATGGTTCACATCAAGGACCTACTGGGCTGGATCGCGGACAACCGCAGCGCGATCGAAGCTGACACCGGGTTCACCCTGTCCGCCATCCGCCGGGATATCATCTATGTCCCACCGTCCATGCCGGCGATTGATCTGCTGCTGAAGATGCAGGCCAGCCGCGTGCATATGGCTCTGGTGATCGACGAATATGGTGGCACCGACGGGCTGGTGACCATTGAGGATCTTGTCGAAGAGATTGTCGGCGAGATCGAAGACGAGCACGACGAGGCGGAACGCCCGGACCTTGTGCGGCTTCACGATGGAACAATCGATGCGACCGCGCGCGCCGAGATCGAGGACCTCGAGGAGATGCTCAACATGAGCCTGCTTCCCGAGGAGCGCGGTGACGAGCTGGATACGCTTGGCGGCCTCGTCTTTGACATGCTGGGCCGCGTGCCGCAGCGCGGTGAAGTTGTGGTGCATGAAAGCGGCGTCGAGTTCGAGATTGCCGACGCGGACCCGCGCCGCATCAAGCGGCTGGTCGTTCATCCGGGCAGCCCATCTGATAATTCGTCTACAGAGTAATTACAGGCAGGTCACATGCAGGGGATTGTGGGGGGGCTTACCCAACTGGCCGCGTGGCTGGCGGGGCGAGGGACTGCACAGAGGCTGGGTCTCTCTGCCGTTTTGGGTGGCCTGACTGTCTTTGCCATGCCGCCCTTTGGCATCTGGCCATTGTTGCTTGTCACCTGCCCGGCCCTGCTGTGGCTGCTGGACGGTATCGAGCCGGATGCGACGCGACCGTTTGCAGGCTGGCGGGCCACCGCTGCAACCGCGTGGGCATTCGGGTTCGGCTTTTTTCTCGCCGGTCTTTTCTGGATCGGATCAGCGTTCCTTGTGGAAGCAGATCAGTTCGCATGGATGCTGCCCTTTGTAGCGGTGATCATGCCCGGCGGGTTGGCCCTGTTCTTTGCAGGTGCAGCGGTTGCCGCCCGAGCTGTCTGCCGCACCGGGTCCATGCGGGTGGTGGCATTTGTCGTGATGTTCTCGCTCGCCGAATGGCTGCGCGGTCATGTCCTCACCGGATTCCCCTGGAACAGTCTGGGATACAGCCTGTCCGTCTCCGATGCACTGGTGCAGGCGGCGTCGGTCTGGGGACTGTATGGCCATACCCTGGCGGCGGCCCTCATGGCGACGGCGCCCGCGCTGCTTGCCGGGCCGCGATGTGAAGTGACCCGCATGAGTGCAGCCGCATTTGCGTGTCTGGCGGGCGTTCTGCCGCTAGCCCTGTTCGGTTTCGGGCTGTGGCGCCTGTCTTTGCCAGCTCCGGCAGACGTCGCCGGTGTGACATTACGCATTGTGCAGCCCAACATTGCCCAGAAAGACAAATGGCGCCCGGAGCTGCGTGCCGCCAATTTCTCGCGCCTGCTGCGCCTCAGCCGCGCCCAGGATGATCTCGACGGCATCACCCATGTTATCTGGCCGGAGAGCGCGCCACCCTTCCTGCTGGCTGACAATGCAGACGCCCGCGCATTGGTGGCGGACACATTGCCGGATGGTGTCCACCTGATTACGGGCGCCGTCAGAGCCGAACCATTGCCGCAAACAACCCCGGACGGCCGCTGGGCCCGGTTTTTCAACTCGGTGATGGTCCTCAATGGGGACGCAGCCATAACCGCCACCTATGACAAGGCTCATCTTGTGCCCTTTGGCGAATATCTGCCCGCGCAGGAGCTTTTGCAGGCGATAGGCCTGCAGGAACTGACCCGTCAGCGCGGCGGATATAGCAGCGGACCGGGCCCTCACGCGCTGGTTGTGCCGGGCGCTCCTTTGGTGGGGCCTCTTGTATGCTACGAGGTCATTTTCCCGGGGAATTCCGTAGGGGAACAAAGGCCTGACTGGTTGCTCAACGTCACAAATGATGCCTGGTTCGGTGATTCCATCGGTCCGCGCCAGCATTTTTTTCAGGCAAGGATGCGTGCTGTGGAAGAAGGCCTGCCACTTGTGCGTGCGGCAAATACCGGAATATCGGCCGTAATCGGCCCGCGTGGCCAAGTTCGTGCGTTTTTGGATTTAGGTAAAGCCGGAGTATTAGACCAGAACTTGCCGGGCAAAATAGTCAGAACCACTTATTCTAAAAGTGGTGATATAGTTTTCTGGGGAGTGTTGATGCTGTTAGTATTAACTATACTATATTCAAGAATATCTACAAATAGCAGATACTAGTACACTTCAATTGCAACTTTTAGTTGTATAATCCAATGCTATGTCTATTTTGACATAGGTCATGTTGACGTGCATGAATGCTCAATGCACTCATAGGTTAGTGCTGGTGCGAACCACTGTGGGTGCGTTCGCGGGGATTGGGCAGGAGAACCCGTTGGCTAGGAAAGAACCAAACCCGATCGACGTGCATGTGGGCAGTCGAGTGAGGCTTCGGCGACTATTGGTTGGAATGAGTCAGGAGAAGCTGGGAGAGCAGCTTGGCCTCACCTTCCAGCAGGTCCAGAAATACGAGAAGGGGACAAACCGCATCGGGGCAAGCCGCCTCTATGAGGTTTCCAGAATTCTGAATGTCCCCGTTCAGTACTTCTACGAGGAAATGGCCGACAACGATGCTCATGCTGCTGGTGGCGAGCTGGCCTTTGCTGAAGGCGATGGTGCCCCCTTCGTGATGGACTTTGTGTCCAGTTCGGAAGGGCTGCAGCTCAACCGCGCATTTTCAGAGCTGCGCGATCCGTCAGTCCGCCGGTCAATTGTCGACATGCTGAAAGCGATGGTGAAGGCGCAGGAACCTGCAGCGGAGTAGTTTTCCGCCTCTGGCC
>JANQMQ010000358.1 GCA_028279995.1 Candidatus Phaeomarinibacter sp.
ATAGAAGTCGTGATAGCCGTAGCCTGACGGGTCCGTATAGCGGTCGAGCCACGCGACGCCCCCATCTGCACTTGCGACAAATCCGTCGGCGCTGGCTGCGATGTAGTATCTGACGTTTGCCATGGCGCAGTGTTACGCCGATACGCAGGCGACCGCCAACCTAAACCGAACGCACTTCCTGAACTTCCGGCACGAAGTGCTTTAGGAGGTTTTCAACGCCGTTCTTCAGCGTGGCCGTCGACGCCGGGCAGCCGGCGCAGGCGCCGATCATGTTGAGATAGACAACGCCTTCCTCAAAGCCGTGGAAGACAATGTCGCCGCCGTCCTGAGCCACTGCGGGGCGCACGCGGGTGTCGAGAATGTCCTTGATCTGGGTGACGAGCGGGTCGTCATCATCGGCTGCGGCAGCATGGCCGGTGGTGTTTTCGACCCCTTCGGCCATCAGCGGGGCGCCGGAGGTGAAGTGGTCCATGATGGCGCCGAGAACCGACGGACGGATGTGGGTCCAGTCCACCGCGTCCGCCTTTGTGACGGTCACGAAATCGCTGCCGAAGAAAACGCCCTCGACATCACCCAGGGCAAACAGCCGGTCTGCCAGGGGCGATGCCTTGGCGGCTTCCGCATCGGTGAAATCCGCCGTGCCGGAGGGCATCACGTCCTGTCCAGGCAGGAACTTCATGGTGGCGGGATTGGGGGTCGACTCGGTCTGGATAAACATGCGCGAACACTCCACTTGGTTGCCGGCCTCCCGCAAATCCGCGGGAAAAGTGGCAAATACCTGACTAATGGCGTTGGTTATCCCTTAGATGGCCCAAAAGGGGCGCATCTTCAACCATGAGCACAACGTGCGTTTGAAATGAGGTTAGGCGAGAAGGTCGATCTGATCATCCGACAGGTCGCCAGGCACGATGGTGACCGGAATGCCGAAACCGCCTGCCGCATCGCCTGCAATGGAGGATACCAGCGGTCCCGGACCTTCCTTGCTGGTGCCGGCGCCGAGCACCATCACGGCAATGTCCGGATCCTCGGAAATCAGTTGCGACATCTGTTCGCGCAGTTTGCCTTCGCGGATGATCAGCTCCGGGCGTACGCCGCACCGGTCATAGGCCTGGGCGGCGAGCCTGTGCAGTACCTTTTCCGCTTCTTCCAGGGCCTCTTCGCGCATGATGTTCTCAACGCCCAGCCAGTGCTGGAAGTCGGCAGGGCTGATGACGGCGAGGAGCGTGACGGCCCCTTCCGTGTGGGCAGCGCGCAGGGCGGCAAAGTGCAATGCCTTGGTGGCCTCCGGCGAGCCGTCGGCAATCACCAGAAATTTGCGTTTGCGGGCCGGGGGAGCCTTGGGCGCCGGGTTGTCCGGCATGGGCTCGTCCCACTCTGTCTTTGACTTTGCACTCATGGGCCAAGGCTGCCCGAGAGTGGGGCCTGACCGCAAGCGGCAAGATTAATGACTATTTCAAGAGGATATTGGTGATTTCACGCAGCTGGGTGCGGGCACGCAGCAGATAAAAGCCCTGCGCCGACAGATGGCTGGGCACGAACTGCGCATCCGGCGCGCCGTCGATCACCACCCACGGGTCGAGTTCGATGGTCTGCTTCATGGACAGCATCAACTCGTCCCACGCGTCGCCCAGCTCACGCTCCACGATGAGCGCGTCAAAGTCCTTCCGCAGTTCGCGGAGGATCATGTAGTAGCCGTAGACCTGTCCCTTGGTGGAATAGAAGACATCATCCGCCTGCGTATCAAGCGGCATGCCGGACCGCTCCAGCACGTGACGGTCAATGACCGCCGACGTTGAGCCGATGTCCAGCGCGATGCGGTCCAGCGTTGCCAGCAGGTTGTCGGCGCGGCGCTGGAAGGTGGCGTCACCTGCCGCCAGGCGCGAATTGTAATCACGCAGCGCCCGCATGGCGCGGCGGTACTGGGCCTCGGAGGTGGCGGTCGGCGCCAGAGACGTCGTCGGGTCCCACACCCACACGTCACCGGGATATTGCAGCAAGCCAGCGGCGGACTGCAGGTCCGGGTCCGCCTCGCTTGATCCGCGCGTGCGGCCCAGCTGGTCCGTCAATTCAAAGGAGAAGCGAGCCAGCGCGGCAATCACGCCCTTCTGGAAGTTGGGCATGTTGTCGAGAATGGCAGCGGGCAGGAAGAACGGATTGTTGGCGACCCAGTTGTTCTGGTTCACTTCCCGGTCGATCAGATCAGCCGTGATGGCCACGGCGCGGCTCTGGCCGGGCAGGACTTCACTCTGAATCTCGTAGTCCAGATTGTCGTCCACCGTGTGCGCAAGCCAGGCGCCGATGGGGTAGTAGAAAATCAGAAGCAACGCGAGCGCGATGGCAATGCGGCGCAGCCAGATGCTCTCGATGTTCGGCACCCAGGAGCGCCCGCCCGATTTGCCGGAAGGTGTGCCCACGGAGCTTCCCGTATCGCGATAGGTCCATTTGTTGCGCAGGGATTGGGCGCTGTCGCGCGCCTTGTCGAGCATGCCCATAAAGGTGGCTTGGCCTCTTCAGCTGGTGGCGGGGTCTGGTATCGGACCCCATTTACATAAGAACGCCGGTATTTGGATCAAGGTGAGCGCTCAGGCGCCCACAAAGCCCACAATCGCCTTGGTTTCCTTCATGATCGGTTCGGCAATCTCCGCCGCCCGCTCGGACCCGGCCTTGAGCACGCTCTCCAGATGACCCGGGTCCGCCTTCAGCCGCCGCAACTCATCCGAGACCGGCGCAAGCGCCGTCACGGCGAGTTCCGTCAGGTCCTTCTTGAATTCAGAGAACTGGGCACCGGCAAACCGGTCCACCACCGCCAGCTTCGGCTCCTCGGCCAGAGCCGCATAGATGCCGACCAGATTCTCCGCCTCCGGACGACCTTCAAAGCCAGCTTCCTCATCGGGAAGCGGTTCAGGGTCGGTCTTCGCCTTGCGGATCTTCTGGGCGATCGTGTCGGCATCATCATCCATGTTGATGCGGCTGTTGTCGGACGGGTCTGACTTCGACATTTTCTTCGACCCATCGCGCAGGCTCATCACCCGCATGGCCGGGCCTTCAATCAGCGGCTCGGGCTGCGGGAAGAAGTCTTCCATATTCGTCCGCTCACGGATGACTTCGGCAAAGTCATGATTGAACTTCTGGGCGATGTCGCGCGCCAGTTCCAGGTGCTGCTTCTGGTCGTCCCCCACGGGCACATGGGTTGCCTTGTAGACGAGAATGTCCGCTGCCATGAGGCTTGGATAGACGTAGAGACCGGCAGATGCGTTCTCGCGGTGCTTGCCTGCCTTTTCCTTGAACTGGGTCATGCGGTTCAACCAGCCGATGCGGGTCACGCAGTTGAAGACCCATGCCATCTCCGCGTGCGCTGCCACCTGGCTCTGGTTGAAGATGATGTTCTTGGCCGGATCGAGGCCCGACGCCAGATAGGCGGCCGTTACACCCAGCGTGTTTGCGTGCAGTTCTGCGGGGTCCTGCCACAGGGTGATCGCGTGCATGTCCACCACGCAATAGAGGCACTCATACTTGTCCTGATAATCGGCAAACCGGCTCAGCGCGCCGAGATAATTGCCAAGGGTAAGGGTGCCTGTGGGCTGCACACCGGAAAACACACGTTCTTGAAAAGACATTTTTTGACCTTGCTGCTTCACCCCCGGATGTGGACACCGGGCCCCTGAACTGAGGGGAGGCGCGTCTTATGGCGCGGGCGGACTAACGCCGCAAGGCCTGCCTGATA
>JANQMQ010000362.1 GCA_028279995.1 Candidatus Phaeomarinibacter sp.
TGAACAATCGAGACATAGACGGGTAACAGAGATTGGCCCTTCTCGGTGAGCGTGTACTCGATCCTGGAGCCACGTGTGCCGGCCTCGAACTCCTCCAGAAGTCCTTCATCCACGAGAAGAGATAACCTGTCACTCAGCAGGTTCTTTGCAATACCAGTATTGCGCTGGAACTCGCTGAACTTTGTCGCGCCATACATGGCTTCGCGAATAATGAGCAGGGTCCACGCATCGCCAAACACATTGAGAAAACGCGCGACAGCACAGGTCTGGGTATGTCGATTGGCCATACAAACCTCCAGCGCAACTATGGGACAAACATCTGGTTTCGATACAAAACCAATTCACTTCGCTCCGAATTTAGGGCCTACGGCTGCAGTTTCCAAGCATCTGCCATACCCCGACTATGCAGCACGCAAAATTTCAAGTCACAACGTGAAGACACTCCTTTACATTAGGTTTTGATTTACTACCTTATGAAAAGCACAGGCGCGCCGAAACTGGAGCTATGCAGCCAACGCAGCCGGGAGGGTCCAAAAGACAATGCCCAGTTCAATAAGACTCTATTTCGATTTTCTGAGCCCATACTCGTATCTCGCCTGGACGCAACGCGATACGATAACGGCCAAAACCGGGCGCCAGATCGACATGACGCCGGTTGATGTTCTCTCGGTGATGGACGTTGTCGGCAACACCCCGACCACCATTACATGCCCGGCGCAAGGCAAATACGCCGGCACGGATCTGCAACGGTGGATCAGGCGATACCAGGTACCATTTCAAAGACATCCGAAGTTCGGCACATTCCCTTCAGCCCCGCTCCATCTTGCAGTTCTCGCCGCTGGCGAAGGTAGTCAGCATGAGAGCATGGTCGCTGCCGGATTCCATGCGGTCTAGCGTGACCAACTGGACATGTCATCAGATGAAGCGGTCATCCAGTACCTGAAAGACTCCGGCATTGCGGACGCAGCCGACCTCTGGGCGCGTAAGGATGGCGCACGGGAGATGCTGGCGAAGAACAGCGCCACCGCCATTTCGGACGGCGTTTTCGGTGTCCCAAGTTTTGTCATCGACGAAAGTCTCTACTTCGGAAACGATCGTCTCGAATTTCTTATTGAGGAGCATGCAGCGTGACTGACAAAAAAATCTGCTTGATTACAGGCATCGGTCCGGGAACAGGAACGTCTCTGGTGGAGCGCTACATTCAAGGCGGCTACCGTGTTGCGATGTTGGCGCGATCAGAAGATCGACTGAATTCACTTGCGGCGTCGCATGAGCACACGCATGCCTTCCCATGCGATGTCGCCGACGCTGATGCCCTGCAAAAAGTGGTTGGTAACATCAAAACCCGGCTGGGTGCGCCGCATACCGTCATTCACAACGCCGTCGGCGGTGCTTTCGGAAGCTTCAGGGACATTGCCCCTGAAACGCTTCAAAAGAACTTTCAGGTCAACACCATGGCTCTTCTTCATCTAGCCAAGCTTACGGTTGATGACATGATTACCGCCGGTGAAGGCGTCATCCTCGCGACCGGCAATACATCTGCCTATCGCGGGCGCGCTCAGTTTGCAGGCTTCGCCCCAACCAAGGCAGCACAACGCATCCTGCTCGAGAGCATCGCCCGTGACGCAGGACCCAAGGGCGTACATGCAGCCTATGTAGCCATTGATGCAGTCATTGATGTGCCCTGGGCCCGGGAGCAGTTCTCTGACAAGCCGGATGACTTCTTCGCAAAGCCTGCTGAGATTGCAGACGAATGCTTCAGGATTGCCCATCAGGGCCGCTCCACTTGGTCATCGGACATAATCATTCGGCCCTATTGCGAGACCTGGTAGTCAACAAGCTCGATTTGAAAGACCACTGGAATGACCGATCTCAGAATCTTCTCCTATCTGCCCAACCCCCGGCTTTACAAGGCGACCATAGCGGCCCGCTTTTCCGGCGCACAGATCAAGGTCGTGGGCGGTAAGCCTAGAGACCTTGTCAACTGGCTCTGGGACTATGACGCCCGACCACTTGATGAAAGCGAGAAAGCCGGGCTCGACGATATTGCGCGAGAAGCCAAGATGGGGTTCACCGGCGTGAACCTCTACAAGACGAACGCCTTTCTCGCAGCACATCCCTTCGGCAATGTTCCAGCGGCATTTGGAGACGACGGCACAATTGGGATTTTTGAATCCAACTCGATCATGCGTGCGGCAGCAAGACTGGGCCCCAATGCTGGGTCACTTCTTGGAGACGGGCCGCTCGGTCAATCGAGAGTGGACAGCTTTCTGGACATGGCCTTGGTCTTTGCGCGGGATTCCCAGCGCTACCTGCTCGCAGGAGACAAGATGTCAGACGCCAACCACGAAGAGATGGCAACATCACTCACCACTTTTGCTGCAGGTCTTGAGCAGGCGCTGACGACCTCAGAATTCATCGCCGGCGACGCGTTGAGCCTGGCCGACATTGTTGCGGCATGTGAGCTCTGCCAGATGACGAATGAGTCAGGCTTCACAGACAAACTCGAGGCAAGTGGCCGACAGCCGCTGACACCCAAGCTGGCCGCCTATCCGGCTCTCGGCACGCATCTGACAAAGCTCTCGGGAGACAATCGATTTAAAGAAGACCTGGGCGCCTACTTTGACAAGCTGCTGCCAGTCTGGACCTGATATAGACCACCCTGCTCCAGATACCTGTCCAGAGGGCTGCAATCGCCGGAAGATAGAAGGAAAATTGGAGCGGGCGATGAGATTCGAACTCACGACCCCAACCTTGGCAAGGTTGTGCTCTACCCCTGAGCTACGCCCGCTCTGACGTGGACCGAGCAGCAAGCTGCGAAACGGCCCGAATGGATGTGAAATCCATCCCAAGGGAGCGGTGTTATTGCGCAAGACGTGCGCGATTGCAAGAGGGAGGATGAAGGGCTGGAATCTGCCGGTTTTGCGCTCTGCTTGCTGACCTTGCACCCAAGCCGCTAAACCATCTCCTGTAGCCCGCCATAGCCCTCAAACAGACTGCGTGGCACATGGCCTTCGTCGCCATGCTAGGGTAGGCAAAAGCCCGTTTCGCCCCATATTCAGCCTCATGGGCGACGTAAAGACACCGCCAGAAAGCGCTGGGCCCGGTTTCCCTTTTGAACACAGGGACCTACAGGCTCGGCAGGAGTTATTTGATGAGTGATATTCACAGTACCCCCGGCACGCCCGATAGCCAGATACAGCCGGCCGCAAGCGACCTGATCAAGGACGCCACGACGCAGACCTTTGCTGTCGACGTGCTTGATGCAAGCCAGCAGACACCGGTGATTGTGGACTTCTGGGCGCCGTGGTGCGGCCCCTGCAAGCAACTGACCCCGGTGCTGGAAAAAGTCGTGCAGCAGGCCCAGGGCGCCGTCCGCCTGGTCAAGATGAATATCGACGAGCACCCGGAAGTCGCCCAGCAACTGCGTGTACAGTCCATTCCCGCGGTCTTTGCCTTCAAGAACGGACAGCCGGTAGATGGCTTCATGGGCGCCTTGCCCGAAAGCCAGATCAAGCGGTTCGTCGAAACGCTTCTTGGTGGTGAACTCGCCCCGACACAGGCCGAGCAGATGCTGGACGCCGGCAATGCAGCCCTTGAGGCAGGTGACATTGGCGCTGCCGCCCAGGCCTTTGCCGCAGTGCTGCAGGAAGACCGCGAGAACCCCAAGGCCATTTCAGGGCTCGCACGCTGCTACATTGAGTCCAGCGACCTGGATCGTGCGACCGAGGTTCTGGGTCTTGCCGAAGGCAAGCTGGCCGAGGACGCGGACATCAAGGGTGCCGTCGCGGCGCTGGAACTGGCGCGGTCCGGTCCCGCAGACGCCGGCGATGATCTGGCCCCCCTCACTGCCAAGGTGGAAGCAGACCCCGCTGACCATCAGGCCCGCATCGACCTGGCGATCGCCCTCAATGCGGCCGGTGACCGGGACGGCGCAATCGACCATCTCGTTGAAAGCATTCGCCGCGACCGTGGCTGGAATGAGGAAGCCGCCCGCACCCAGCTGCTTCAACTGTTTGAAGCCTGGGGCCCCATGGACGAGGCGACCCAGGCCGGTCGCCGCAAACTCTCGTCTGTTCTGTTCTCCTAGTCGCATCCGCAACAGCGGAGCCGGAAAGATCGCATGACCGCGCGCTACGATTCGATAAGTGACCTGCCGGGCACCCTGCCCATCTTTCCGCTTGCAGGGGCCCTGCTGCTGCCGCGCGGCGTGTTGCCGCTCAACATCTTCGAGCCACGCTATGTCGCCATGGTGGACGCAGCCCTGCGGTCCGGCGACAGGCTCATTGGCATGATCCAGCCACAGACAGTCGGCGCGGCGGATGCAGGTACAAACCCGGCAATCCATGACATCGGCTGCGCCGGGCGTATCACCGGCTTCAACGAAACTGACGACGGCCGCATCCTCATGACCCTCACCGGCATCTGCCGTTTCAAGGTCACGCAGGAGCTGAATGCCATGACGCCTTTCAGGCAGGTGAAAGCGGACTACGGCCCCTTCGCAAACGATCTTGAGGCCGGCAGCGGCGAGCTGGATGTGAGCCGCACAGAACTTCTTGATATCGTACGTCGTTACCTGGAGGCCAACAATCTGCAGGCTGACTGGGATGCGATTGAGCAATCCTCCAACGAGGCACTGGTCAATTCCCTGTCGATGATCTCGCCGTTCGGCCCGCAGGAAAAGCAGGCCATGCTGGAGGCTGACAGCCTTGAGCAGCGCAACCAGATTTTGATTGCACTGGCAGAGATGGCACTGGCACAAACACAGGCCGACGACGACGCAACGCTCCAGTAGGATCAGACCTTTTAGGAACTGCCATGACTGACGACACAACACCCGCCTCCGACAGCACCCTCCATGCGGCTGCCGGTGAAGTGGACCCCAAGCTGCTGGAAATACTGGTCTGCCCGGTCACCCGCGAGACCCTGTCCTATGACAAGTCAAAGCAGGAATTGGTGAGCAAGGCTGCCCGCCTCGCCTACCCCATACGCGACGGCATCCCCATCATGCTGCCGGAAGAAGCCCGTGAGCTGACTGACAGCGAAGCCGGCAGCGCCTAGGCAGGACAAGATGATGATTGCTCAGCAAAACGACCGCCCCTGGCCGACAGAAATCCGCCTCAAGAAAAGCGATCGCGTGCTCGAAGTGGATTTCGACGACGGCAAAGGATTCGCGATTCCGGCGGAACTGCTGCGTGTCGAAAGCCCCTCGGCTGAGGTTCAAGGCCATGGCTCGGGGCAGAAGAAAGCCGTTCCCGGCAAGCGCATGATCGCCATCAATCAAGTGGAACCGGTGGGCTCCTATGCCGTCCGCCTGATCTTTGCCGACGGCCATGATTCGGGCCTGTTCACTTGGGACTATCTGTATGAACTCGGTCGCGATGCCGATGCCAAGATGAGCGCTTACATCAGCACCCTTGAGGAAAAGGGCTTGAGCCGCGACTAGCTGCACCCGACACTCGTGTCCAACCACATCTGGGAGGGACACCATGCTGGCTCGGTTCAAGATTCCACTCATTGCGCTCACCGCCTTCGTCATCGGCACGCTTGATCCCATCAGCATGGTGTTCTGGAAGGTTGCCGAATGGCACCTGCCGACCATCAAGGCGGAGAGCCTCGCTGTAGACAGCCCGTTTCAGGG